>DATIUR010000138.1:0-12858 GCA_035466675.1 Anaeromyxobacteraceae bacterium
CGGGGGCATGGCGGGCCGGGCCCGGGGTGAGGTAAGGATCTCCCATGGCCTACCTCGTCCGATTCGCCTCCACCTCGGAGGACCGGGATGCGGCCTACGCACTGCGTCGCGCGGTCTTCGAGGTGGAGCAGAACGTGCCGCGCCCGCTCGACCGGGACGCCCACGACTTCAACGCCGACCACGTGGTCGCCTTCGACGCGGAGGGGCGCTGCGTGGGTACGGGCCGGGTGGTCCGGATGGACGCCCGCACCTGCCAGATCGGCCGGATGGCCACCGACGCGGCGCACCGGCGCCACGGCGTGGGCGCGAGGGTCCTCGACGCGCTCGAGGAGATGGCCCGCCTGCGCGGCCTGGGCGAGGTGGTGGTGCACGCGCAGATCCCGGCCGAGCCCTTCTTCGCGCACCGGGGCTACGTGAAGGAGGGAGAGCCCTTCCTGGAGGAGGGCGTGCCGCACGTCCTCATGCGCAAGCAGCTCCGCGGGTAGGGTTCCGCGGGCCGGCCCGGGCTCGGTCGCGCCTCCGCGCCCGCGCTCAGGCCGCCTCGGCGGGGATCCGGACCTCGAAGGCGGCCCCGCGGCCCGGCTCGGAGTCGACCCCGATCGTGCCGCCGTGCTCCTCGACGATGCGGCGGGTCACCGACAGCCCGAGGCCGGTGCCCTGGCCCGGGGCCTTGGTGGTGAAGAACGGCGTGAAGAGGCGGGCGCGCGTCTCGGCGGTCATGCCCACCCCCGTGTCCCGCACCGCGAGGACCACCCGGTCGCCCTCGGCGCGGGTGGAGAGGTCGAGGACGCGCCGATCCGCCGCCTCCATGGCGTGGGCGGCGTTCATGACGAGGTTCACCAGCACCTGCTGGAGCTGCTGCTCGTTCCCCCGCACCCGGGGAAGCCCGGCGGGGAGGTCGAGCCGGACGGAGACGCCCGAGAGCTGGAGCTGGTGCTGCACGAGCCGCAGCGTGTCGTGGACGAGCCGGGAGAGGTCGACCGGGCCCCGGCTCACGTCGGCCGGGCGCGCGAAGGCGAGCATGGTCTGGAGGACGTCGGCCGCGCGCCAGGCGTTCTTCTCGATGATCCGGAAGGTCTCCTTCGCCTCCCCGAGGGTGGTCGCCTGGGCGCCCACCTCGGCGTACCCCACCAGTCCGGCGATGGGGTTCTTCACCTCGTGGACCACGCTCGCCGCCAGCTCCCCCACCGCCGACAGCTTGGCCGACTGGGCCAGCTGCGCGTGCGCCTCGCCCAGGCGCGCCTCCCGCTCGGCCAGCTCGCCGCCCATGCGGTTGAAGGCGCGCGCCAGGGCTCCGATCTCGCCATGCCACCGCTCCGGCACGCGCGTGGCGAAGTCCCCGCGCGCGATGGCCTCGGTGGCGGCCTCGAGGCGCCGGAGCGGGGAGGTGAGCCGGAGGCCCAGCCCCACGCTGGCGAGGATCGCCACGAACAGGACGGCCAGGCCGAAGAGCACCGAGCGGCGGCCGAGCGCCCGGCTGGCGCGCAGCGCCTCGGCCCGCGGCACCTCGGCCACCACCGCCAGGCGGCCCACGCCGACCCGGGCGAAGGCGCCGATGGCCGGGCCCTCCTCGCCCTCGAACTCGCGGACGCCGCGGGCCAGCGCCCCGCGGGTGGCCTCCCGCACGATCTCCGACGAGGAGGCGTCCGCCCTCGCCACCATCCGGGAGGGATCCGGGTGGACCACCAGCGTGCCGCGGCCGTCCACCAGGTAGACCCGCCAGGCGGGCGAGCGGGCGAAGATCCGCAGCATCCGATCCGGGCGCAGCACCGCGACCACGGCGGCCCTGCCGCCCGGGGGGATGGCGGCGAGCGAGAGCAGGGCCAGGTCGGGGGGCAGGCTCGCGTTCTGGAGCAGGGCGCCCTCCGCCTCCAGGGCGTCGAAGGCCACCGGGGTGGTGCGCCGCGCCTCGGCCAGGTCGGCCTCGGTGAGGTTCGCGGCCGCCAGGCGCTCCCGCTCGGCGCGGGCGAAGATCCGCTCCGGGCGGCCGCCGCGCGGCTCCCAGATCTCGAGCGAGAGGAGGTCCGGGTCCGAGGCGAGCAGGTGGCGGGCGGCCCGTTCCGGGTCTCCGTCCCGGGCGACGAGCGCGAAGTAGCCGAGCTTGTCGATCCGGCTGGACAGGCTCTCGCGAAGCTCCTCGGAGACCATGGCGGTGAGCGAGGACTCGAGGTCGTAGATGTAGGCGAGCTTGTCCCGGGTGAAGAGGCGGGTGGCGAGCACGAAGTAGCTCGCCAGCGCCGCGATCACGACCGCCGCGACGAGGGCCAGGATCTGGAAGCGGACGGGGAAGCGCATGGTCAGTAGGGGCTCTCCTCCGCGCCCAGGTCCGGGGCCAGCCCATCGTACCGCCCCGGGCCGGGGCCGTTCACGTCGAGGCCCGTGTCGAGGGCGGCGTCCACGGCCGGGCTCGCCGGCAGCAGCCGGAGGTCGCCGCCCGGCCCGTCCACGTAGAGCGGGTCGAGGAGGACGTCGGTCGGGCCGGTCGAGAGCTCGGCCGACACCGGTCCGAGGGCGTTGGCGAAGAATCCGTCGTGGTCGAGCGTGAGCCCCGCCGCGAGGCCGTTCACGCCGTAGCCGCCGTTGCCGGTGAAGAGGCCGTTCCGGATCCGCAGGTCGTCCACGACGGAGGACCGGAGGCCATCCCCCTCGTTCCGGTCGAAGGTGTCATGGAACACCTCGACGGGGCCCGGGCCCGTGTGGACGAGCAGGCCGACCCCGCTGGCCGGGACGGCGGGCACGATCGTCTGTCGGGCGAAGACGTTCTGGTGAAGGCTCGCCCGGCCGCCGTGGACCTCGCAGCCGATCAGGTTCCCGTGGAGGCGGTTGCCGACCACCTCGTAGTCGCTGCCGAGCAGGTTCACCGCGGTGGCGAGGCCGGAGAGGTCGTTGCCGGGTCCGATCCGGCTCGAGGCGGAGGGCCCGGCGAGGTCGGCCAGGCCCTCGATGCCGATGGCGGTCCCGCCCACCCCGACGACGGTGACCTGGGCCACCTGCGAGCCCGGGCCGCTCGTCGACACGAAGGTGCCGGTGCACCCGGCGATGGTCACCCCCACGAGCCGCTGCCCGGGGCGGTCGAGCTGGATGCAGGCGCCGCCGAGGCCGCCGAAGTCGAGCGTGACGCCGGGCTCACCCACCACCGCCGCGTTCGAGGCCGCGAGCACCAGGCCCTGCGTGCCCGACATCGCGACGTCGAGCGGGGCGGCGAGCGTGATCGTGAGGGGCGCCCGCTGCGCGTTCACCCAGGCGACGGCCTCGCGCAGCGAGAGGCCCGTTCCGCCCGGCTCCGAGGGCGTGGCGTTCGGGTTTGCCTCGTCCAGCGCCGTCGTGACCTGGACCTCGTCGCCGGGGGCGGCCACCACCACGAGGACCGTGGCACGGCCGGAGAGGCCCGCGGAGTCGAGGACCTCCACCGCCGCGGTGTAGACGCCGGGCGCCGCGTAGCGGTGATCGAGGACGGGAACGGACGAGAAGCTCCCCTCCCATGCACCGTCTCCGTCCGCGTCGAACCGGAACCGGAGCGCGCTCGCCGGGTCCTCGGCGTCGGAGGAAGCCGAGGCGTCGAGGGTGAAGAGGGTCGCCCCGGCGGTTCCGCCCCCCGGGGTGACCGCGAGGCGGGCGCGGGGCGCGGTGTCGAGGCAGCCGCCGGGCGCCGGCGTGCACGCGCCCGCCTGGCAAGTGTCGCCGGCGAAGCAGGTGACCTGGCAGGGCGTGCCGTTCTCGGCGTCCGGATAGGCGCAGAGACCGGTGGCCGGGTCGCACGTGCCGGCGAGCTGGCAGGCCGCCGGCGGGGGGCAGACGACCGCCGTCCCGCCCCGGCACCTCCAGCCCAGGCACACGTCGTCCGCGGTGCAGAGGCTGCCGTCGTCGCAGGGCGCCTGGATCGCCAGGCACTCCGCCACGAAGACGGAGAAGGCGCCCGGGAGCAGGGCGACCCGCCCCCTGGGGTCGACCACCTCGAGGTCGTAGGTTCCCACCGGCGCGCCCGCGGGGAGCGTGGCCTGGATCTCCCCACCCGAGAGCAGCGTCACGCCGGCGAGCGGGATGCGCGTGGGTCCGGACACCAGTGCCGCGCGGAAGGCGCCGTCCACCCGCGACCGCGCCGGGTCGTCGAAGTCGATCCGGGTTTCCGGCGCGAAGTGCCGGCCGGTGATCCGGAGCGCCGCGTCCAGGTGGTCGGGCGACTCGACGGGGTCGACCGCCTGGAGCGCCGGCGGGGGCGCGGTGGAGCAGGTGCAGGCCGCCGCGGCGGCCAGGAGGGCGAGGACGATGGAGCGAGCGCCTTTCACGGGCCGAACCTGTAGCCTCCCAGGATCTGCAGGCCGCCGGTGTGGAGCGAGCCCAGCGCACCGTCCACGGAG
Organism: Anaeromyxobacteraceae bacterium; assembly: GCA_035466675.1. Lineage (GTDB taxonomy): Bacteria > Myxococcota > Myxococcia > Myxococcales > Anaeromyxobacteraceae > Anaeromyxobacter. The sequence goes on from DATIUR010000138.1 coordinate 4,359, forward strand.
CCGGTGGACCAGGACGCCTCCAGCACGATCTCACCCGCGCCGGCGCGCCTGCTCGCTCCCGCGGCGGCCGCCACGCCCGCGGTCGCCTCCAGGACCGAGTCCCTGCCGACCGAGAGGTGGGCGAGCTGCGCCGAGACCCCGGCCCCGGCGTGGAGCACGGCGAAGGGAAGCGGCCGCTCGAGGAGGGCCATGAGCGAGAGCGGGAAGATCCGGGCGCGGGCCTCGAGGGGCTCGGCCAGCCCCGGGTTGGGGATGGCGGTCGTCTGGCTCGACCACGAGGCGCGCAGGGAGAGCGCGAGGCCGCCCGGACCGCTCCGCCAGAGGGCCTCGGCGCCGAGCGTCGGCGCGGAGAACGCCCGGAAGTTCGTGGTCCAGCCGGCGAGGATCGCGGCTCCGAAGCGAGAGGGGCGGCGCGCTCCGCTCGGGCTCGCGGCGGCGATCGGATCGCCCGGCGGCTCGGCACCCGACGCGGGTGTCGGCTCCGGCCCGGGGATCGTTCCGGCGACGGCCGGCGGCTGGGCAGGGGCGGGCTCCGCCTCCGCGGCGGCGGAAGGCGCAGGGAACGGGGCGGGTGGCTCCGCCGCCGGGGCGGGCGCCGCAGGGGCCGTCTCCGGCCCGGCGACGGCGGCGACGGCCGGCGGCGCGTGGACCTCGGGCCGGCGCTCCGCGGCCGGCGACTCCGGTGCCGGCGGGAGGAGCGAGAACGACCGCGGTGCGGAGGGGGCGCTCTCGCCGCCGTCGAGGCCGACGGCGCGCACGCGCCAGTGGAAGACGCCCGCTCCCGGCAGGCGCAGCTCCGCCCGCGCCGACGGCGTCCGGAGCGCCGACGCCACCTCGGCGAAGGACGGGTCCCGGGCCACCTCCACGGCGTACTCGCGGACGAGCTCGGAGGCCTTCCAGGAGAGGGCCACGGTCGCTTCTTCCCCGTCCCCCCGCAGCACCGCCCCGTCCCGCGGCGCGATGGGGTCGGGAGGGCGCAGCGCCACCTCGATGGACTTCACGGCGCTCCACGGCCCGGGCCGACCCTCCGCGTCCACGCTGCGGACGCGCCACCAGTGGCGCTCGGACGGGATGGAGCGCCACCGGAAGCCCGCCGCCGGCACCCGCTCCGAGACCACCGGCGCGGCGAAGGAAGGGTCGCGCGCGATCTGGACGTCGTAGGCGTCGGCCGCGGGGACCTCCCGCCAGCGGAGGACCACGCTCGCCGCCGGCTCCTGCGCGAGCGCGTCCGCCGCCAGCGCGGCCGCCAGGAGCGCCAGCCTAGTGCGCGGCACGCTTCACCTCGATGGACGGGGCGAGCAGCTCGGGCGCGTCGGGCAGCGGACGGCGGATCAGGCGGAAGGGCGTGGCGGCCGACCAGGGGGCGCCCTCCCGGTCGTCCTGGGACACGCGCACGCGCCAGTGGTACCCGCCCTCGGCCAGCTCCGGCGTGACCCACGCGCCCGGCGTCTGCGACTCGGCGGCGAAGCCCACCCGGCCGAAGGCCGGATCGGGGGCGATCTCGAGGCGGTAGCGGTGCGCGCCGGGCGCGGAGGTCCAGAAGAAGGGCACCTGCGCGCCCTGCGGCGCGAGCACGATCTCGCCGGCCCTCGGCGCCAGGGGGCGCGGCGGCGCGTCCGCCAGCGCGAAGAACCTGCGGGTCTCGCTCCGGGGAGCGCGAGAGGCGTCCACGAGCCGCCAGGCGTAGACGCCGGGAGCGGGCAGGGCGAACGAGGCCCGGCCCGGCTCCTCCGGCGGGAGCGGCACGGGCTCCGCGGAGGGGCGGGACGGCGCGGAGACCTCCACCCGGAGGGAAGGATCGGCCGCGTCCCAGCGGAACGTCACCGGAGCCGGGAAGCCCGGCGCGTACAGGCGCTGGTTGCGAGCGGGCTCCAGGAGTCGCGCCCCCCCCGGCGCGGCCTCCACGGGCTTCCCTCGGACCACGGCCCGTCCCGAGAGCACCTCGACCCGCGCCCCGGCCTCTCCCGCGGCCAGGAGGACGGTCGACCCGGGCTCCATCATCGCCTCGTCGCGGCCGCCGCGGACCGCCATCGCGCCGGCGGCGAAGCCCGTCAGGCTGCCCTTCACCAGCCGGACGGCCGGGCCGGCGGGGGCGGGGGGCTCGACGACGACCAGGGTGCGCTCCTCCAGGTCGATCCGCGATCCGTCGGCGAGCGCGAGCGCGGCGAAGGCCCCCGGGGGCACGTAGAGCGAGTCGCGGGCGGCCACCGCCTCCCCGGCGCCGGCCTGGCTCCAGGCCAGGGTCCCCTCCGGGCGGCGGAGCACGTCCCCGAGGAGCCACTCGACCCGGCCGACGGGGGCGCCGGCCGGCGGGGCGGCGGCGCGCTCCCGCGCCACGTCCCAGGCCAGGAGCACCCCCACGGTCGCGAGCCCGGCGGCGCTTCCCAGGGCGAGGGCGAGGTCGGCGCGCGTCCAGCCCGAGTCCGCTTTCGCCTGGGACGGCACCACCCGGCCACCTCCGGGCGCCTGGCCGCGCCTACTGTCCGGCGCGTCCGGCGCGAATGGCCTCGTCCACCGTGGCGATCATGGCGACGATGCCGAAGGGCTTCACCACGTAGGCGTGGATGCCCAGCTCCTTCGCCTCGACCTCCGACTCCCTGGTCGGGTAGGCGGTGATGAGGATGGCGCGAAGGTGCGGCTCGTGCCCGCGCACGAGCCGCATCACGTCCAGCCCGTTCATGCCGGGAAGGTTCTTGTCGACGATGAGCAGATCGAAGCGGGCCTTCACGATCTCGCGGAGGGCCTCCTCGCCGTTGCTCACCGCCACCACCTCGTGGCCGGCCTTGCCGAGCACGCGGGCGAGGAGCTCCTTGACGACCGCCTCGTCGTCGATGACGAGGATGCGCCCGGGGACCTGCGCCCGCGTCTGCATGCGCCGAGTGTAGCACCGCGGGATCGCCGGGCGCTCGCGGCACCCGACCTGGGCGTGCATACCATGAGCATGTGACGCGCGGTGGGGGCTGGTCGTGAAGATGCCTACGCGATAGCGTTCCCCCACCGATGACGTCCCTGGCCCGTTCCCTCCTCGCCGGGCTCGCGCTCGCCGCCGCCGCGACGCTGCCGGCCCGGGCGGCCGCCGAGAGCGCCGTCTCCTGCCACTGCTTCCGCGATCGGACGTTCGATCCCGCCCGTCCGGCCGCGGCCGACCCCTACCTCCTCGCCACCACGCGCAGCTCGCTCCTCTCCGCCGCCTTCGGGCCGAGCAAGGGGAGCCTGGTGGCGACGGTGATGGGCGGCACCGCCGCGGAGGACCTGTGGGTCGCGCACTGGGCCGGCGCCCGGGCCGGCCGCCCGGCCGACGCGCTCCTCCAGGCGATGCGGGAGAAGGGTTCGTGGAGGGCGGCCCTGGCCGGGGCGACCGGGCTGGGCGCGGCCTTCGAGCAGGCGCTCGGGCGCGGCGCGGACCGCGTCGAGCTGGCCGCCCTGGCGGTGGACGACGTGCTCGCCTCGCGGCTCGGCGCCTCGCCCGAGTCGATCCGGGCCCTGCGCGCCGCCGGCGCGACGAGCGAGGAAGCCATCCTGGCGTCGGTGCTGGAGCGGCGCATCGAGGCGCCGGTCCTGCCGCTCCTGCGGCACGTGCGGGCGGGGCGGGGGAGCTGGGGCGCCGTGCTCCACGACGCCGGCCTCGCGCCCGCCGACATCGACGGCTACGTGCGCTCGCTGGTGCGCTGACGGGCGGCCCTCGCCCCGCGGGGCGAGGGGGAGGCGTGGCGCTACCCGCGTACGGCGTGCAGGGCGGGCCGGTGGGCGCCCGCGCCCGTGTGGAGCTCCTGGGCCGGGTGCGCGGCGGGCCCCTCGGTCGCGGCCGCCATGACGCCGAGGCGCAGGGCGAGCAGGACCAGGGCCACCCCCAGGGCGGGGGCGGGGAAGGGGATGGGGAGGACGCGGCCGGCGAGGCTGCCCGCCACGAACAGCAGGGCGAGCAGGATCCCCGGGCCGAGCAGGGACACGGTCTTCGTCGTCGGGGTCTTCATGGCGGGGAGGATAGCGGCCGGGCACATATGAATGAAGTGAACTGTTTCCATGGAATACATTCCATATGGGAATAGTATTGGGTGATGGACGTCCGCACGCTGGGAGCCTTCGTGGAGGTGGTCCGCCGGGGCGGGTTCTCCCGTGCCGGCGAGACCTTGCACCTGTCGCAGCCGGCCGTGAGCAAGGCGGTGAAGGCGCTCGAGGAGGAGCTCGGCCAGGTCCTGCTCGTCCGGCGGGGGCGCCGGGTGACCCCCACCGACACCGGCCGGCTGGTCTTCGACCGTGCGCAGGCGGTCCTTTCCGGGCTCCACGCCATCGAGGAGGAGGTGGCGGAGGTCGGGGCGGTGCGGCGCGGCCACCTGCGGCTCGGCATTCCGCCCATGGTCGGCGCCGCGTTCTTCCCGCCGGTGCTGGGCGACTTCCGGGTGGCCTATCCGGGCGTGACGCTCGAGCTGCGCGAGGTGGGGGCGCGCACCGTCGAGGCGCTCGTGCTCGACGGGGAGATCGAGGCGGGCGCGACCGTCCTGCCCACCGACGCGAGGAGCTTCGAGGTGGTTCCGCTCATGCGGGACGTCCTGCGGGTGGTGCTCCACCCGAAGAGCCCCCTGGCCCGCCGGCGGATCGTGGCGCTGCGCGACCTGGAGCGGGTCCCCTTCGTCCTCTACCGCGAGGACTTCGCCCTGCACGGCCACATCCTCGACGCCTGCCGGCGGGCCGGCTTCGCGCCCAAGGTGGCGAGCGAGAGCTCGCAGTGGGACTTCATGGCCGCCATGGTGGCGGCCGACGTCGGCGTGGCGCTGCTCCCGCAGACCATCTGCCGCCGCCTCGACGCGGCGCAGGTGACGGTCCTGCCCCTGGCGGCGCCGGAGCTTCGGTGGGATCTCGCGCTCGTCTGGAAGCGAGGCCGGCACCTGCCCCCGGCGGCCCGCGCCTTCGTCGAGGTGGTCCGGCGGCGGGTGGAGGGGCGCTGATCGCGGCCCCGGGTCTCGCCGCGCCGGGGAGCGCACCCGCCCGCGGAACGGGGGCAGGCGAGGGGAACGCCTCCCCCGCGGGACCCGTGGGTGCCTCCGCCGGCTAGGCCGGGCGGCCGAGCGCCGCGCGCATCGCCTCGGCCGCGAGACGCATGGCGTCGGGGCCGCGGGAGAGCCGGAACGGTCCCACCCGCGGGAGCCCCTCGGTCGCGACCGCCTGGAGCGCGGGCAGGTCGGGCACGCGCAGGCCCGGGTCGTCCCGCCGCCGCCACGGGGAGCGGGAGGTGAGGTGGTGGTAGAGCACGCGCTCGCCCGGGAGGAGCCCGGCCAGCCCGTGCCGGTCGCGGACGCCGCCGTCGGCGTAGGTGCGCGAGCCGATCCGGACGGGGTGGAAGAGGATCGGCACCGCGCAGGAGGCGTGCACCGCCGGGGCGAGCGGCCCCGAGCGCAGGACCTCGGTGCGGCGCGCGGCGACGTCGTAGGCCGAGACGGCCAGCGGGCGCGGGCACTCCTCGAAGGAGCGGACCGGGAGGAGCGCCTCGAGCCTGGCCCGGAAGCGCGCCCCGCGCAGGAGCCCGCGGCCCGGCCAGGGGTCCCAGAAGTCGGCCCGCCGGAGGGCGAGCAGCTCCGCGCAGATGGTGCGCGCCGGGACGCCGGCGGCCCACAGCCCGCCCACCAGCGCCCCGGCGCTCGACCCGAGGACGCGCGCGGGAAGCAGCCCCTCCTCCTCGAGCACGGAGACGACGCCCGCGTGCGCGAAGAACCCGAAGAAGCCGGAGGAGAGCCCCAGCGCGAAGGGGGCCTCCCGGAGCCAGTCCCGCAGCGTCGGCAAGGGCCTACTTCAGGCCCGCCACGTACTTCGCGACGTCGGCGGCGTCGTCGATCGCGACGGGCTTCATCTTGCCCTTGCCCTCCTTGATGACCTTCAGGACCTCGGCCTCGGGCTTGCCCTTGATCGACTCCTTGTACATGCCGCCGCCGCCGCCGTCCTTGCCGTGGCACATGGCGCACTTCTTGGCGTAGGTCTCGGCGCCGTCGGCGAAGGCCGGGGAGGCGAAGGCGACGGCGATCAGGGCGATGACGATGCGCTTCATGGAGGGTCCTTTCAGAGGGGTTGTGGACTGCGCCGCACGGACGTCCGGGGGGGCCGGAACATTCAACGGGGGCGGGGCGGAATCCTGCACCCGGGCGCGGGTCTCGGGACGCACCCATGTGGGGAGTCCCCGCCAGGAACCAGGAACACCCGGCCAAGGGGCCGACGCGGCGGGAGGATCTGGTACATGGGCGCATGCCTTCCGTGGCCCACGACCGCCTGCGCGCCCTCTGCACCCGGGTCCTCGTCGCCGCGGGCGCCGCCCAGGCCGACGCCCGGGTGGTGGCCGATCACCTCGTGGACGCGAACCTGGCCGGCCACGACAGCCACGGCGTCGGCATGCTCCCGCACTACGTCCGGGCCATCCGGGGCGGGGTGCTCGATCCGCGGGCGCATGCGGCGGTCGAGGACCGGGGGGGCGCCGTCCTCGCGGTGGACGGCCGCCGGGGCTTCGGCCAGGTGGTGGCGGGCGAGGCGACCGCCGCCGGCGTGGCCCGCGCGCGCGAGACCGGCGTCGCGCTCCTGGCGCTGCGGAACGCGTTCCACGTCGGCCGGTTGGGCGCCTACGGCGAGCAGGCCGCGGCCGCGGGGCTCGTCTCGATCCACTTCGTGAACGTGGTCGGCCACGCGCCGCTGGTGGCGCCGTTCCGGGGCACCGACGCGCGCCTCGCCACGAACCCCGTCTGCATCGCCCTGCCGCCGGCGGGCGGCCGGCCGGCGGTGGTGCTCGACTTCGCCACGAGCCTCGTGGCCCTGGGGAAGGTGCGGGTGGCGATGAACCGCGGCGAGGAGGCCCCCGAGGGCGCGCTGCTCGACGCGCGGGGTCGCCCCACCCGCGATCCGTCGGTGATGTACCGGGAGCCGCGCGGCGCCATCCTGCCCTTCGGGCTCCACAAGGGCTACGGGCTCGCGCTCGCCTGCGAGCTGCTGGCCGGGGCCCTCTCCGGGGGCGGCACCATCGCGACCGTTCCCCACGAGCGGGACCGGATCACGAACAACATGCTGAGCGTGCTCCTCGACCCGGGCCGGCTCCCCGGCGCCGTCGTGCTCGACTCGGAGATCGCGGCGGCCATCGACCACGTGAAGGCGTCGCCGCCGGCCGACCCCTCGCTGCCCGTGCTGGTGGCCGGCGAGCCCGAGATCGCCTCGCGGGCGAGGCGGCTCGCCGAGGGGATCCCGGTCGAGGCGGCCACCTGGGAGGAGCTGCGCGAGGCGGCCCGGTCGGTGGGGGCGGCCTTCGAGGGGGAGTGACCCGTGCGCGCCGGGCCGGGGTTCGGTTAAGCTCCCGCCCGGACCTCGTGCCCCCGGAGGCAGCCGTGAAGGCCACCCACTACTCCAAGATCGAGGCGAAGCACTTCTACGGCGGAGAGGCGAAGGCGGTCGCCGGCCGGGTGGCCATCGGCAAGGCCGACGGCGCGACGAACTTCTGCATGCGCGTCTTCGAGATCGGCCCGGGCGGGCACACGCCGCTCCACCGCCACCCCTGGGAGCACGAGATGTTCTACCACGCGGGGCGCGGCGAGGTGCTCGTCGACGGGAAGCCGAACCCGGTCGAGGCCGGCTCGGTCGTCTTCGTCCCGCCCGGCGCGGAGCACCAGGTGCGGAACGTCGGCACGGAGCCGCTCGTGCTCGTGTGCCTGGTGCCGCCCGCGGCGCCGGAGATGTGATCGCGGGCGGCCGCGGCGGTCGCCGCCGCCGCCCGTCACCGAGGCTCGCCGTAGCTCCGGCGGAGGATCTCGTCGGCGGAGAGCCCGCTCCGCTTCGACCACTCGACGTCGAGCCCCTCGCCGTGCCCTTCGCCGAAGCCCCGGAACACGACGCGCTCGGCCGAGAGGGAGGCGTGGTCCGGGCAGGCGGGCAGCTTGAGGGGCCCGCGCAGGGCCTCGCAGGGAAGGTCGCGCCGCTCCTCCCACCGCTCGTCGCCCGTTCCGGCGCCGATCACGAAGCCGACGCGGCCGCCGCCGAAGGCGAGCGCGCCGGCGCCGGCGCCGAGCACGGCCTCCACGGCCGCCCGGGGCCGCTCCGCGCTCCACGGCTCGCGCCCGCCCCGGGAGAACGGCAGCCAACCGCCTCCGGGGAGGGGATCCGCGAGCGCGGTCCGGTCCTCGCGCGCCGGGGGGTGGGTCCCGAGGAAGGCCTGGCAGTGGGTGGTGTCGCAGACCGGCCTCCCGGGGTGGCGCGAGCCCCCCGCGTTCCGGTCGGCGACCCGAGCCAGGGCGATCCGGGGCTCGCCCCGGAGATCGGCCGCCTCGGCGGCGAGGACGCCCGCCGCGTACGCGAGCCGCGCCGTCCGGAAGACGAGGTCGGAGCCGCGCCGCGCCCGCCGCTCCCGCGCCGTGGGCGCCTCGCCCGGCGGAGGCTCCCAGGGCGGCGCCGGCTCCCATGTGAAGACCCCCGCGTAGTCCCGCGACCCGTCGAGCCCCGGGTAGCGGACCTTCCACGGACCGCCGAGGCAGACGGC
>DATIUR010000139.1:0-2901 GCA_035466675.1 Anaeromyxobacteraceae bacterium
GAGGACGATGGCGATGCCGAGGCCGGTCCAGCGCACGTCGAGGAGGCGCGAGGGCGAGACGAGCAGGCCGAGCAGCAGGAACATGGTCACCTGGCCCAGCCAGGCGATGGAGTTGTGGACCCGGAAGATGCCGCTCCGGAACGGGAGCGTGCCGTTCCCGATCACGACGCCGGCGACGTACACGGAGAGGAACCCGCTGCCGTGCAGGAGGGTGGGCGCGCCGAAGGCGACCAGCGCCAGGGAGAGCGTGAGGACCGGGTAGAGCCCGCCGGCGGCCACCCGGACGCGGAGGAGCAGCGCCCGCCCCGCCCAGCCGATCCCGAGCCCGCAGGCGCCGCCCACCCCGATCTGGACCACCGAGTCGAGGAAAAGCCCCAGCCCCAGGGGCTGGCCGCCGGCGAGCGCCTCGGAGAGCGCGACGGTGAGGATGACCGCCACCGGGTCGTTGAGGCCGGACTCGAGCTCGAGGGTGACGCCCACGCGCCGGCGGAGCTGGACGCCCGCGCCGCGCAGCACCGAGAAGACCGCCGCCGCGTCGGTGGAGGAGACCACCGCGCCGATCAGCAGGGCCTCCGGCCAGGGCAGCCCGAAGAGCCAGGCGGCGGCGCCCACCAGGGCGGCGGTGCCGATCACGCCCGCGGTGGCGAGCACGGCGGCCGGGCCGATGCCGCCGCGGAAGGCCGAGAGGGGCGTCCCCAGCCCGCCGTCGAACAGGATCAGGACCAGGGCCACGGTCCCCATCCGGAACGCGAAGGGGTAGTCGTGGAAGACGATCCCGCCCACGCCTTCGGCGCCGGCCAGCATGCCGATGCCGAGGAAGAGCAGCGCCACCGGGAGCCCGAAGCTGCGGGAGGCGCGGCTGAAGAGCGCGCTCGTTCCGACGAGCACGCCCAGGACCACGAGCAGGAAGGCGGTGGCGGAGGGCTCGGAGGTCACGTCGGGGCGTTCCCGCCGAAAGGTACCCCCTCGCGGGCGCCGGCCTCAACCGGGCGCCGCCCCCGTCACGCGGCGGCGGCGCGCCGGTGTGTGCGGAGGTGGACGCGATGCGCTCCTGCGCGAGGAGGGGTTCGTCAGGCCGTGAGGCGGCGGCCTGCGCCCCCGAGCGCCCGCGCCAGCTGGGCCAGGCTCTCGAGGTCGTGGACCGGCCGGAAGTCGTCCACGTTGGGCAGCATGGCGCGGATCCCGGCCGCGCGCGGCTCGAACCCGGCGTAGCGCAGGAGCGGGTTCAGCCAGACCAGGCGCCGGCAGGAGCGGCGCAGCCGGGCGGTCTCGGCGGCGAGGCCCCGCGCGTCGTCGCGGTCGAGCCCGTCGGTGACGAGCAGCACCACCGCCCCCTGGGCCAGCAGCCGCCGCGACCAGGCCAGGTTGAACTCGCGCAGGCAGGCGCCGATGCGGGTCCCGCCGTCCCAGTCCTTCACGGTCCGCCCCACGGCGGCGAGGGCCTGGTCCGGGTCGCGGCCGCGGAGCCAGCGGGTCACCGGGGTGAGGCGCGTCCCGAAGGTGAAGGCGTGCACCCGGGGCCGGTCGCGGGCCAGGGCGTGGGCGAAGCGGAGCAGGATGCGGGCGTAGCGGGACATCGAGCCCGAGACGTCGCAGAGGAGGACCACCGCGGGCGGCCGGCGCGCCGCCGAGCGGAACCGGAGCGGGATGGCGGCGGAGCCGGCGCGCAGGGCCGCGCGCAGCGTGGCCCTCGGGTCGATCCGGTCGCCGCGGGGATCGGGCGCGAGCCGCCGGGTGGGCACGTCGCGGAGCGGCAGGCGGAGCGCGGAGATGGCCCTCTCCGCCTCGCGCAGCTCCTCGGCCGACATCTGCTCGAAGTCCTTCGTGCGGAGCGCCTCCCGGTCGGACCAGGCCAGGAAGGCGTCGATCTCGGTCCGGCCCGGCACGGCGGGCGGCGGCGGCCGCAGGCCGGCCAGGGCCTCGGCCACGCGGCGGGTCACCTGGGCCCGCTCCCGCTCCGGGGACCGGGCGGCCGCCTCGAGCGGCCCCGGCGAGGGGATGGCCGGGGCGCCGGGCGGGCGCCAGAAGAGGCGGAAGGCCTCGTCGAAGACCGGACGGTGATCGGCGCGCGAGACCAGGGTCGCGTGCAGGGCCCAGTAGAAGTCCTCCCGCGCCAGGCCCACCTCGGACACCGCGTCGAGGGCGTCCTTCACGCGGCCGGTGCCCACCGGGAGGCCGGCGGCGCGCAGCGCCCGGGCGAAGTGGACCACGTTCGAGGCGAGGTGGCCGCCCCCGCCGGTCACGGCGCCACGGCCTCCGCCGCCTCGCGCAGGATGGCCGCGGCCTCGGCTCCCCGGACCCGGGCGATGTCGTCCTGGTACTTGAGGAGCACGCCCAGGGTGGCGTCCACCGTCTGCGGGTCGAGCCCCTGCCGGTCGAGGGCCAGCAGCGCCTGCGTCCAGTCGATGGTCTCGGTCACGCCCGGAAGCTTGAAGAGGTCGCGGGACCGGAGGCGCTGCACGAAGGCCACCACCTCGCGGGAGAGGCGCTCGGCGGCGCCGGGCACCCGCACCCGGAGGATGGCCAGCTCGCGCTCGGCGTCCGGGTAGTCGATCCAGGCGTAGAAGCAGCGGCGCTTCAGGGCGTCGTGGATCTCGCGGGTCCGGTTCGAGGTGATGACCACCAGCGGCGGGGCCGCCGCCGTGACCGGCCCGATCTCCGGGACGGTCACCTGGAAGTCGGAGAGGACCTCGAGCAGGTAGGCCTCGAACGGCTCGTCGGTCCGGTCCAGCTCGTCGATGAGCAGGACGGGGGGGCCGGCCGGGTCGGGCTCGAGCGCCTGGAGGAGGGGGCGCTTCACCAGGAACCGCTCGGAGAAGAGGTCGTGCTCGATCCGCGTCCGGTCCACCTCGTGCGCCGCCTCGGCGATGCGGATCTCCAGCATCTGCCGCGGGTAGTTCC
>DATIUR010000140.1:0-15234 GCA_035466675.1 Anaeromyxobacteraceae bacterium
GGGGCGGCCAGGGCGTCCGGAGCGGGACGGCGACGGGCGGGGCCGCGGGGGAGGGGGCGGCCGGGCGGACGGCGCGGCCGGGCGGACGCTGGAATCGCACCACCGGCCTCAGGCCCACCACGGCCCGGACGGCGCTGCGGATCTCCTCCGCCTCGCGCTCGAACCGCCCCTGCCCGTCGGTGCGGGGCTTGCCCAGGACCTCGATGGCCCCGAGCTGGAGCGCCCGGAAGGAGAGCTCCTGCTTCTCCGGCCCCGCCTCGGCCGAGACCACGATGATGGGCGTGGGCGCCCGGCGCATGATCTCCGCGATGGCGGCCAGCCCGTCCTTCCCGGGCATGCGCACGTCCATGGTGACGACGTCGGGGCGAAGCTCCAGGACCTTGCGGACCGCCTCCTCGCCGTCGGCGGCCTCCCCCACGATCTCGACGCCCTTCGCCCGGCACAGGATGGCGCGCAGGATGGCCCGGAAGACCCGGGAGTCGTCGGCGACCAGGCAGCGGATCATGCCGTGGCCGGGAGGAGCTGCCGGACGAGCTCGAGCAGCTTGCCGTGCTCGACCTCGCGCTTCACGAGGTAGCCGTCGGCGCCCGCCTCCAGGCCGGCGGCACGGTCCTCCGCGCTCTCGAGGGAGGTGACCAGCACCACCGGGATGTCGCGCAGCCTCGGATCCGCCTTGATCCTCCGCGTCAGGGCCAGCCCGTCGAGCACCGGCATCTGGATGTCGGACACGATCAGGTGGCAGCCGGTGTCGCGAACGAGCCCGAAGGCCTCCTCGCCGTCCGCGGCCGGAAGCACCGTGAACCCGGCGATCTCGAGGAGGGCCTTCACCGCCGAGCGCGTGGTGAGCGAGTCGTCGGCGACGACGATCCGCGGGCGGAAGGCGGGAGCGCGGGCGGCGGTCGGCTGGGCCCGGCGGAACAGGTCGGCCGTGGCCAGGACGCCCACCACGCGGCCGTCGTCGAGGACGGACGCCCCGGCCAGGTGGGCGACGCGGGCCACCCGCGAGCCGAGGGCGTGCACCACCACGTCCTGCTGGCCGACGATCTCCTCCACCGCCACGGCGATGCGCTGCCCCGCCTGCGCGAGCACCAGGGCGGGCTGCCCCTTGCGCCGCAGCTCGCCGGCCGGCGCCCCGAGGAGCTGGGCCAGCGCGGCGAAGGGGATCTGCATGTCGCCCACCTTCACCGTCCGGCGCCCGGCCACGGTCCCCACCTCCGACTCCGACAGGAGCAGCACGCGCTCCACCGCGTCGGCGGGCAGGGCGGCCACCTCGCGTCCCACCCGGAACAGGATCGCCGCGGTGGCGGCCACCGTGAGCGGCAGCTCCAGCTCGAACCGGGTCCCCTGCCCGGGCGTGTGGACCAGGTCCACCGATCCCTGCAGCCGCACCACGGTCTCCTGCACGACGTCGAGGCCGACGCCCCGCCCGGAGACCTCGCTCACCGACCGGGCGGTGGAGAGGCCGGCGTGGAAGACGAGGCGGGCCGCCTCCGCCTCGGAGAGGAGCGCGGCCGCCTCCTCCGACAGGATTCCCTGCCGGACCGCCGAGGCCCGCACCGCCGCCACGTCGATGCCGGCGCCGTCGTCCTCGACCACGATCCCGACGCGGCTGCCGCGCGGCTCGACCGACACGCGCACGCGGCCCCGCGGATCCTTGCCCGCCGCCCGCCGGGCCTCGGGCGCCTCCAGGCCGTGGTCGACCGCGTTCCGGACCAGGTGCAGGAGCGGGTCGCGCAGCTCGTCCACGATCCGGCGGTCGATCCGCACCTCGCCGCCCTCGAGCACGAGGTCGACTTCCTTGCCGAGGCGTCCCGCCACGTCCCGGACCGCGCGCCGGAGGGGCTCGAGCACCAGCGCCGCGGGGACCATCCGGAGGGCGCGCAGGTCCTCCCGGAGGACGGTCCCGATCAGCCGCTGCTGCTCCGCGTCCCGCTGTCCCTCGCGCGACAGGCGCTTCACCTCGGCGGCCAGCGCGCGGAGCTGCTTCACCGGCTCCGCCAGCTCCTGGCGCGCCCCGGCGAGCCCGGCCGCCCGCAACGCCTGGCCGGCCGCCTCGATGGCCCGGATGGCCTCGCGCGTCCCCGTCTCCACGCCGCCCAGCTCCCGGGCCCGGCGGTGGTGGCGGGCCTCCGCCATGGCCAGGAGCTCGAGCTGGCGGGAGAGCGAGTCCAGCGTCGAGGCGAGGACCCGGATCGACTTGTCGGCGGGTGCGGGGGCGGTGGACCCGGCCGCCGTCTCGGCCGCCTTTTCCGGGAGGGCGGCCTGCCGGATCTCGACCAGGTCGCCCGCCAGGGAGGCGTACAGGCGGGCGGGGTCGGCCGCGCCGCCGGCGATCTCCCCGAGGGCCGCCAGGATCCGCTCGCCGGCGCCGGCCAGCGCGGCCGGGAGCGCCGCCGCCAGGCGCCGCGCCCCCTCCATGGCCTCGCGGGCCGTGGAGACCCGCAGCTCCGGGTCCATCGGCGCGCACAGCTTCCCCAGGTCGGCCTCGACCGCCTCCAGCATCGGCAGCAGCCTGGCCGGGCGGGCGGCCGCGGCGGCGGGCGCCGAGCGGGAGCGCCGGCCCTTCGACCGCGGCTTTCCCTCCCGGAGCGCCAGGACCAGCGCGCCGAGCGCGGGCACCTGCGCCTGGCCGCCGGCGTCGGCCGCGGCGAGCGCCTCCTCCACCGCCTGGACCGCGTCGAGAACCGCCTCCACCACCTGGGCCGGCAGGCCGGCCTTCGCGTCGAAGCCGGCCAGGGAACCCTCGATGGCGTGGGCGAGCGCCTCCACGTCGGAGAGCCCCAGGCTCGCCGCCGATCCCTTGAGGCTGTGGGCGGTGCGGCGGATGCCGTCCACCACCCCGGCCCGGGCCGGGTCCCGTTCCAGCTCCAGGATGCCGGAGCCGATGGCCTGGAGGTGCTCGCGCGCCTCCGCCGAGAAGATGGGCCAGACCTGCTTGAGGAGGGAGCGATCCATCACCCTTCCCCTCTCCCGGCCGCGAGCGCGCCCAGGTCGAGCAGGGCCAGGCGGTCGGCCGCGATCCAGCGGAAGGGCGCCTTCTCCGAGGCGGTGAGCCCCCGGACCGGCACGTCGATCCGGCCCTCCAGCCCCTCCACCGCGATCCCGAAGACCTCGCCCTCGTGCTCGGCCACCACCACCTTGGCGAGGTCGGTGAGCCCGCCGCCCTGCAGGCCCAGGAGCTGCCTCAGGTCGAGCACCGGCACGATCCGCGTCCTCGCCACCATCGCGCCCAGCAGCCAGGGCGGCGCTGCCGGCAGGGGGCAGAGCCCCTTCGCCTCGAGCACCTGCCCGACCGCCTCGACGTCGATGGCGTACCGCTCCCCGCCCACCGAGAAGGCGAGCACGGAGACGGTCCGCTCCCTCGCGACCTCCCGCGTCCCGGCGATGGCCCGGGCGCGCTCCTCGAGGATGGCGGCGCGCCGCTCGGTCGCCTGCTCCTCCCCGGAGAGGCGCGCCTCGACCTCGTCGAGCCGCCTCTGCAGGGCCGCGAAGTCGATCTCCGCCGGCTTCCCGTCGGGCACGGTGGGCTACCTCTTCGCCGGCAGCTTGAGGATGTCGCCCACGGTCTTGCGCAGATCCTCGACCGACACGGGCTTGGTGAGGAAGGCCGAGGCGCCCACCAGCTTTCCCTTCTTGCGGCTCGCGTCGTCGTTGAGCGAGGTGAGCAGGACCACCGGGGTCTGGTGCAGGTCCCGGTCCGAGCGGATCGCGGCGGTGAGCTCGAAGCCGTCCATCCCGGGCATGCGCACGTCGGAGATGACGAGGTCCGGACGGGAGGCCTTGGCCTTGGAGAGCCCCTCGATCCCGTCCTTCGCCTCCACGAACTCCATCCCCCATCCCATCAGGTAGACCTGGATGAGCGAGAGGAGCGTCCTCGTGTCGTCGACCAGCAGGACCTTCATGCGTAACTCCCTCGTGCCGCGGACTCGATGCCTTCGGGGACGGCGAGCGCGGCGCGCAGGGCGCCGGCGGTGATGGGCTCGACGCCGCGCAGGAGCGCCTCGTCGGGGCGCCCCTCGATGGCGCGCAGCGCGTTCCGGCGGGCGCGGGCGGCCTCCTCGGGCCGGCCCAGGCGCCGGAAGAGGGCCACCAGCGAGGCGTGCGCCATGGCGAGATCCGGCTCGAGGTAGAGCGCCCGGCGCGCCGCCTCGACCGCGTCCTCCAGGTCGCCGCGGAACTCGGCGGACATGGAGAGGAGCAGGTAGCACTCGGGGCTGAGGTCCCGCGCCGCCGACTCCCGGGCGATCCGCTCGGCCTCGGCGTGGTCCCCCCGCCGGGCCGCCTCGCGCGCCCGCTCGAACGAGCTCGGGGAGGCCGGCGGCTCCGCCCGGTGGGCCCCGGGGGAGGCGGCCTCGCCGCGTCGATCGGACCCCTGGGCCGCAGCCGGCTTCCTCTGCGGAGGCGGGGTGGAGCGGACCTTCCGGGCCGGCGCGGCGCGGTCGGTGCGAAGGGCCTGGCGGCGGCGGGCCGCCGGCCTGGGCGCGTGCCGTCCCCGCGCCACCGGCCGCTCGCCGGGCAGGAGCCGCCGGAAGAGGGTGGCCGCGCCGAGGTCGATCCGCTCGGCCTCCAGCCCCTGGCCGAGCGGCGTCTCGACCGGACCGAGCAGCAGGATGCCCCCGGGCCGAATGGCCGAGAAGAGCTTCGCCACCACCCGCTCCGCGACGGGCGGCCGGAAGTAGATGAGCACGTTCCGGCACACCACCAGGTCGGCGTCGGCCACGGGGGGCGGGTCGCGCACCAGGTTGTGGCGGAGGAAGCGGACCCGCTCGCGGACGGCGCGCACCACGGTCTCGCGCGGGGGGCGTCCCTCGAAGTGGCGGGCGCGCAGCGCCGGCTCGATCCGGCGGAGCGACCAGGGCCCGTACAGCCCCGCGCCGGCCGCCCGGATCGCCCGCGCCGAGACGTCGGAGGCGAGGATGCGGTCGGGGCAGGCGTCCCGGCCGGCGTCGAGGAGCGACATGGCGATGCTGTAGGGCTCCTCGCCGGTGGCGCAGCCCGCCGACCAGATCGAGAGCGGCCGGTCGAGCGGCGCGGTGCCGAACGTGCGGCGCAGCGCCTCGAAGTGCTCCGGGTGGCGGAAGAAGTAGGTCTCGCCCACCACCGCGTTCTCGACCAGGGCGGTCACGCAGGCCTCGTCGCCCGCGAGCAGGCGCGCGAGGAAGGTCTCCGCGTCCGCGCCCGCGTCGCGCGCCGCCTTGGCGAAGCCGTCGGCCAGGCAGCGGGCCGCGCCCTTGGCGAAGGCGAGGCCGCAGGCGCGCTCGAGGATCCCCTCGAGCTCGGACATGGGCAGGGCCCGGGCGAGGGACGCGCTCACGCCACGCACTCCCGCACGGAGCTGGCGACGGGCGTCGGATCGAGCAGGGGAAGCACCGCGCCCTCGTGCAGGCAGAGGCCCGCCAGCAGGCGAGACCCGCGCCAGCCCTCGGGCGTGGCCGCGTCCGCGTCGCCCCCGAAGAGGCGCGGGCCGTCCACCAGGCCGGCGATCCGGTCCACCACCAGCCCGACCGCGGGCGCCCCGGCCAGCACGATCACCTGGGCGTCGAGCGCCGGCTCCGGCCGCGGCCCGGTCGCGTACGCGGCCAGGTCCACCGCCACGACCGGGAGGCCGCGGCACACGAACGTGCCCCGCACCTCGGGAGGCGCGCCGGACAGGGGCTCCATCGCCACCAGCCGGACGATCTCCTGCACGCGCGTGACGGCGAGGAGCGCCCTGCGCCCGCCCGCCTCCACCACGAGATGCAGCCCGGGCAGGGCCTCGCCGCCCATCGCCGCCAGCTCGGCCTGCGCCCGCTGGATCTCGTCCTCGAGGTGGCGGAGGCGGTCCACGAGCGACGCGCGGGTCGCTCCGGGACCGCCCGATCCACCGCTGGGTCCGGGCGCGTTCATCCGGAGAAGCGTACCAGTTTCCGGCCTATTCCCAAGCCCCTCGACACCCCGACGCGCACCCACACGCGCCCGCCGGCGGGGCTCACGGGGCTGCCGGGACCCCCGCTCCACGCGGGTCGCTGGCGGCCTCGATCCACCCCTCCGGGTGAACCCACACGGCCTGTGGGTTGGACCGCTGCCCCTCGAACCACTCGATCCGGTGGCCGCGGGCCTCCAGGGCCCGCGCGGTGGCGGCCTCGAGCCCGTTCGCCTCCGCCTGGATGGCCTCCGGCTGCCACTGATGGTGGATGCGCGGAGCTGCGAGCGCCCGCTCCAGGGTCATACCGTCGTCCACCAGGTGGGAGATCACCTGTGCGACGGTGGTGGGGATGTGGGAGCCGCCGGGCGACCCGATGGCGAGCCAGAGCCGGCCCTGCGGGTCGAAGACGAGCGTCGGCGCCATCGAGGAGAGCGGCGCCTTCCCGGGCGCGGGCGCGTTCGCGCCGGTGCCCACCAGGCCGAAGGCGTTGGGCAGGCCCGGGGCGGCGTCGAAGTCGTCCATCTGGTCGTTGAGCAGGATCCCGGTGCCCGGGACCACCAGGCACGATCCGAAGAGCCAGTTCACCGTGGTGGTGAGGGCCACGGCGTTGCCGGCGGAGTCGATCACCGAGACGTGCGTCGTGTTCCCGCTCTCCCGCCGCGGGGCGAGGTCGCCGGGCGCCGACGCGCGCTCCCCGACGGCGGCGCGGAGCGCCGCGGCGAAGGCGGGCGACACCATCTCGGCCACCACCCCGGCCACGCCGGGCACCTGGTCGGGATCGCCGAGCAGCGCGCGCCGCGCGAAGAGCCGCTTCTCGACCTCGACCATGGCGTGCAGGAACCGCTCGGGGCGGTATCCGCCCGCGCGCGGCTCCTCGCCCTCGAGCGCCTGGAGCGTCCCGATCACGATGGCGCCGCCGGCGGAGGGCAGCGGGAAGGAGACCACCCGCCGCCCCCGGTAGCTCCCCTCGAGCGGCGTCCGCTCGCGCACGCGATAGCGGGCCAGGTCGGCGGCGGCGAGCACGCCCCCGTCCTCGCGCACCGCCCGGGCGATGCGCTCCGCCAGCGGGCCGCGGTGGAACGCGTCCGGGTCGCGGCCGAGGAGGCGCAGGGTGCGGGCGAGGTCGCGGCGGACGAGCCGGGCTCCCGGCGCCGGCGCGGCCAGCTCGCCGTCCGGTCCGCGCACCAGGAACTCGCGCGCCGCCGCGGGTCGGGCGGCCAGGCAGGCGAGCCGCGTCCGGGCGGCCTGGGCCAGGTGGGGCGTCGCCGGGAAGCCCCGCTCCGCGATGCGGGCGGCCGGGGCCACCAGCTCGGCGAGCGGGCGCGTCCCGAAGCGCCGGGCGATCTCGGCGTAGCCGCGCAGCGCGCCGGGGACGGCCACCGCCAGCCCGCCGTCCAGCGAGCGGCGCCCCCCGCGCCCGTCCCCCGGCGCGAACATGTCGGGCGCCGCCGCGGCGGGGGCGACCTCCCGGAAGTCGATGGCGCACACCCGGCCCTCCCGGGCCAGGCGCACCAGGGCGAACCCGCCGCCGCCGATCCCGCTCGACTGGTTCTCCACCACCGCGAGGACGAAGGCGGCGGCCACGGCCGCGTCGGCGGCGTTCCCGCCGTCGCGGAGGACCCGGGCGGCGACCTCGCTCGCGAGCGGGTGGGCGGTGGCCACCGCGCCGCGCGGCGAGACCGCCGTGGCGGAGAGCAGGAGGGCGAGCAGGGGCGCCATGCCCGCCTTGTACACCGGAGCGGCCCGGAGCGCCGACCGGCGCTCCGGCCGCCCGCCCGCCCCGGGCATGCCCTTGCTGCCGGGCCCGGCCCGCCCTAGCCTCGCGCCCCATGGGCTCCCCCAAGATCCCCTTCGCCGCGGTGGTGCTCGCCGCCGGCAAGGGAACCCGGATGAAGTCGGACCGCGCCAAGGTGCTGCACGAGCTGTGCGGGCGCCCCCTCGCCTACTACCCGGTGCGGCGCGCGCTCGAGGCGGGCGCCTCGCCGGTGGTGGTGGTGGTGGGCCACCAGGCGGAGGCGGTCGAGGCCGCCCTGGCGGCGGCGCTCCCCGAGGCGCCGCTCCGGTTCGCGGTGCAGCGGGAGCAGCTGGGCACGGCGCACGCGGTGCTGGCCGCGCGGGCGAGCCTGGGCGACCCCCCCGGACCGGTGGCGATCCTGTCGGGGGACACCCCGCTCCTCGAGGCCGCCACCCTCCGGGCGGTGGTCGAGGCCCGGGCGGCGGCGGGGGCGGCGCTCGCGTTCGCCACCTCGGAGCTTCCCGACCCGCGGGGCTACGGCCGCGTGCTGCGCGACGGGCGGGGGCGCCCGGTGCGCATCGTGGAGGAGCGCGACGCGGACGGGCCCACCCTGGCGCTCCGGGAGGTGAACGCCGGCCTCTACTGCGCCGACGCCGCCTTCCTGTGGAGCTCGCTCGCCGAGGTGGGCCGGGCGAACGCGCAGCGGGAGTTCTACCTGACCGACCTCGTGGGCCTGGCGGCGGAGGGGCCGGGGGCGGTGGCGGTCCCGGTCCCGGCGGAGGAGGCGGCCGGGGTCAACGACCGCGCCGACCTGGCGCGGGCGCGGCGGGTGCTGGTCCGGCGCATGGCCGACGCGTTCCTCCGGGACGGCGTCACCATCGAGGACCCAGGCCGGTTCGACTGCGACGAGGGCGTCGAGATCGCGGCGGACGTGGTGATCGAGCCGGACGTCCGCCTGCGCGGCCGGACCCGCGTCGGGGCCGGGTCGCGGATCGGGCAGGGGTCCATCCTCGAGGACGCGGTGCTGGGCGAGGGCGTCACCGTGCGCCCCTACACCCTGGTGGACGGGTCCACCGTGGGCGCGCGAGCCGTGCTCGGCCCCTTCTCCCGGCTCCGCCCGGGGAGCGAGCTCTCCGAGGAGGTCCACCTGGGCAACTTCGTCGAGACGAAGAAGACCCGGATCGGGAAGGGCTCGAAGGCGAACCACCTCGCCTACCTGGGCGACGCCGTCATCGGCTCGGGCGTCAACGTGGGGGCGGGGACCATCACCTGCAACTACGACGGGGAGCGCAAGCACGAGACCCGCATCGGCGACGGCGCCTTCATCGGCTCGGACGCGATCCTGGTGGCGCCCATCGAGATCGGCGCGGGCGCCTACGTGGCGGCGGGCTCGACGCTGACCGACCCCGTTTCCCCCGGGGCGCTCGCCCTCGGGCGGGCGCGCCAGACGAACAAGGAGGGCTGGGCGGCGCGGAGGAAGGGGAAGGGGGGGTAGTCCTCGTACCCGCCGGCGCGAAGCCCTCCCCTTCGCGCCGCCGAGGGCCCGGGGAGGCCGGACACGATCAGCGCGCGGGGGAGCCGGACCCGCGGGCCAGCAGCGCCTCCGGCAGCTCCCCCGAGACGA
Organism: Anaeromyxobacteraceae bacterium; assembly: GCA_035466675.1. Taxonomy (GTDB): domain Bacteria; phylum Myxococcota; class Myxococcia; order Myxococcales; family Anaeromyxobacteraceae; genus Anaeromyxobacter. The sequence continues at coordinate 9,265 of DATIUR010000140.1, forward strand.
CCAGGGCCCGCTCCGCCCCGCCCACGAGGTAGGTGGGCGTGGCGCGGACGCCGTCGCGCGCCCCGGCCTCGACGTCGCGGGCGAGAGCACGGTCGGTCTCCGGCGAGGCGAGGCAGGCCTGGAAGCGCGTTTCGTCGAGGCCCAGGCCCCTCGCCAGCTCGGCGGGCGGGACGCGCGCCCGCTGCGTGGCGAAGAGTGCGTCGTCCATCGCCTCGAACCGCCCCTGCTCGCCCGCGCAGATCGCCGCCCGGGCGAGGTCGCAGGCGCCCGGGTGGATGGCCCGCTTCACCGCCGGGTTGCAGGACGGGTCGAGCGGGTAGTGCCGGCGGACGAGCTTCCACTCCGGGTACCGCGCGAGGAGCTCCTTCGTCTTCACGTGCGCGCGGGCGCAGAACGGGCAGTCGTAGTCGCTGTACTCGACCACCCCCCCCGGGCCCGGGTTCTCCGCCCCCGCCGGAGCCGGGATCCCGAGCGGCGCGGCGGCCTGCGGGCCGGCCGGGGAGCCGGCCGCGCCCGCCTCGGCGGCGGGCCTCCGCTCCCAGTAGCGCGGGTAGCCGGCCACGGCCACGCCCGTCGCGGCGAGGCCGAAGAGCGCGACGGCGGCCGTCCGGTAGGGCATGGCGCGGACCGCGCGCAGGTCCGCGCGGATCGCCGAGGCCAGGCCGGCGGGGCGGCAGGCGACCACCGCCGCGGCGAGGAGCCCGGCCGAGGTCGCCCATCCCGCCGCGCAGAGGAGGCACCAGGCCCCGATGAGCGTCTTGCTCACCACCGCGAGGGCGAGGGAGACGGCCACGGCGGCAGCCGCGACCAGGAAGAGCAGGCCGCGCGGGAAGCCGGCGTGCGGGCGGCGTCCGCCCAGGCCCCGCCCGGCGAGCACGGCGGCGATCCCGAAGCCGAGGACGCCCCAGGCCGCCACCGGCAGGCCCAGGAAGACCGAGTAGGGGCTGGTCGCCACCCTGTCGCAGTTGAGCGTCTCGCTGATGGCGCAGAAGCTGGTCGCCCCGGCGTGCGCGCCGGCGTGGAGACGGGCCAGCTCCACCGAGAGGGCCACGCCCCCCAGGCCCAGGACGAGCGCCGCCAGGAGCGGGCCGCGCCTGGGCGGGGGCGGCGTTCGGGTGTCGGGGCGGCGGGCCACGGGCGAAATGGAGGGCGGCTCAGTCGACCGGACAGGGCTTCACCTCCTCGCAGGGAGGCGGCCCGGGCTTCTTCACCTGGCCCTGTTCGGGCGGCGCGTCCTTCCTGACCGGAGCGGGCTTCGCCGCCTCCGGGGCGGGCTTCGTCTTCTCCTTCGACGCCTCGGTCTTGCCGGGCGGCGTCGACGAGGGCGTCGCCTCCTTCGGCGGGGCGCCGTCGCCCCCCGCCCTGGCCAGGGCGATCGGGACGAGGACGAGGGCGGCTGCGACGATCCTTCTCATGGGACCTCCGGGACTGCCGGCGCGCGAGTCTGCCTCAGGTCCGCCGCGAGGTGAAGGGGGCCCCGCTCGCCGGGGCCGGAGGCTCCCGCCGGGCGGCGTCGCGGCCGGCGCGGCCGCCCGCTCCCGTGGTATCTAGGCCGCACGCATGTGCGGCATCGTCGGCTACGTGGGCCCCCGCCAGTGCGTCGATCTCGTGGTCGGCGGCCTGAAGAAGCTCGAGTACCGCGGCTACGACTCGGCCGGCGTGGCGGTGCTGGGCCCATCGGGCCTGGCGGTGGAGCGGGCCAAGGGCAAGCTCCAGAACCTGGTGGCCCTGCTCGAGCATCGGCCGCTCCCCGGCACCACGGGGATCGGCCACACCCGCTGGGCCACCCACGGCCGCCCCTCGGACGAGAACGCCCACCCGCACTCCTACCGGGGGGTGGCGGTGGTCCACAACGGCATCATCGAGAACCACCTTGCCCTCAAGGCAGCGCTGGCCGCGAAGGGGCACCGCTTCTCCTCGGAGACGGACACCGAGATCATCGCTCACCTCGTCTCCGACGCGCTCGAGTCGGGGGCGGCCGGCCTCCGGGAGGCGGTCCAGTCGGCGCTCGCGCGGGTGGAGGGCACCTACGCCATCGCGGTCCTCTCCGAGAAGAGCCCCGGGGAGATCGTGGCGGCCAAGAACGCGAGCCCGCTGGTGGTGGGCTTCGGGAAGGGCGAGAGCTTCCTCGCCTCGGACGTGCCCGCCATCCTGGAGCACACGCGGGAGGTGGCCTACCTGGAGGAGGGCGACCTGGCGGTGCTCACCGCCGGGGGCGTGGCCTTCTTCGGACGGGAGGGGACGCCGGTGCGGCGCCCGCCCCGGAAGATCGAGTGGACGGCGGTGGCCGCCGAGAAGGACGGCCACGACCACTTCATGCACAAGGAGATCTTCGAGCAGCCGCGGGCGGTGGCCGACACCGTGCGGGGCCGCGCCTCGCTCGAGCAGGGCGACGTGGTGCTCGACGGCGTGGACCTGTCCGAGGCGTACGCCCGCTCCCTCGAGCGCGTGACCATCGTGGCCTGCGGCACGAGCTGGCACGCCGGCCTCTCCGGCCGCCTCATGATCGAGGCGCTGGCCCGCGTCCCGGTGGAGGTGGAGCTGGCGAGCGAGTTCCGCAACCGCGACCCGCTCGTCTCGGAGCGGGTGATGGTGCTGGCCGTCACCCAGTCGGGCGAGACCGCCGACACGCTCGCCGCGGTGAAGGTGGCGCGGGCCCGCGGGGCGCGCGCCTTCGCGGTGTGCAACGTGGTGGGCTCGGCCGTGAGCCGCGAGTGCGACGGGGGCACCCTCTTCACGCGGGCCGGCCCGGAGATCGGGGTCGCCTCCACCAAGGCCTTCACCACCCAGCTGGCGGCGCTCTACCTCCTCGCGGTCCGGCTGGGGCGGCTGCGCGGGACGCTCTCCCCCGAGCGGGCCCGCGAGCACCTGGAGGCGCTCCGCCAGGTGCCCGCCTGGATGGAGCAGATGATCCGCCAGGAGCCTGCGGTCCTGCCGCTGGCCCGCCGCTGCGCCCAGGCGCGCGACGTTCTCTTCCTGGGCCGCGGCGCGCAGTTCCCGGTGGCCCTCGAGGGCGCGCTCAAGCTCAAGGAGATCTCCTACATCCACGCCGAGGGGTACGCCGCCGGCGAGATGAAGCACGGGCCCATCGCGCTCATCGACGAGGCCCTTCCGGTGATCGTGCTCGCCACCCGCGAGCCCGCCTACGAGAAGACGCTCGGCAACATGGAGGAGGTCCGCGCCCGCGGCGGGCACGTCTTCGCGGTCGTCTCCGAGGGCGACACCCACGCGGCGGGCATCGCCGAGATCGCGCTCCCGGTTCCGGCGGCGCCCCCGCTGCTCGCGCCGCTCCTCTCCATCATCCCGCTCCAGTTCCTCGCCTACCACGTGGCCGCGCTGAAGGGCACCGACGTGGACCAGCCCCGGAACCTGGCCAAGAGCGTGACGGTGGAGTGAGGACCCACGCCATGCGCATCGCGCCGCTCGCCGTCTTCGCCCTCCTCCTCGCTTCCCCCGCCGCCGGCGGCGCCCCGCCCCGGTTCGTGCCCGACGCCAACCTCGAACGGGCCAGGGTCCCCGACGCGTTCAAGTGGAACCTGGCGCCGCTCTTCCCCTCCGACGCGGCCTTCGAGGAGGGCCTGCGCCGGCTGGCCGAGGAGCGCAGGGCGCTGGTCGCGTTCCAGGGCAAGCTCGGCGACCCGGCGACCCTCGAGGCCTGCCTGGACCGCTACTTCGCGGCGCGCCTGCTCGCGAACAAGCTCACGCTCTACGCCCGCCTGCGCTTCATGACCGACCAGCGGGTGAGCGCCGCCGGCGCCATGAACGACCGCGCCCTCGCCGGCATGGCGGCGCTGATGGCGGACGCGAGCTTCCTCCGGCAGGAGGTCCTTCGCCTCGACGACGCGGCCATGGCGCGCGCCTTCGCCGGCGAGCCGGGGCTCTCCGGGGGCGGGTACCGCGCTTACCTCGAGGAGCTGCGCCGCCGGCGCGGGCGGCTGCTCGGGCCGGAGGCCGAGAGCGTGCTCTCGCTGCTCGGGGACAACCTGTGGGCGGAGATCGACCTCAACGAGCTGCCCTCGGACCTGGAGAAGAGCCACAGCGCCGCGCTGGCCGACCTGGCCCTCCCGACCGTCCGGGACGAGAAGGGCAAGCCGGTTCGGCTCACGCTCTCGAGCTACCCCCGCTTCCGGTCGTCTCCCGACCGGCGCGTGCGCAGGGAGGCGGTGGAGGGCCTGCTCGCCGCGCTCCGGCGCCAGCGCCATCTGTTCGCCGCGACCTACGCCGGCCAGGTGAACCTCGACGTCGCCTACGCCCGCGCCCGCGGCTACCGCACCGCGCTCGAGGCCTACCTCGACAAGGACGACATCGACCCGGCCGTCTACCGGAACCTCGTCTCCACGGTGCGCGCCAACCTGGCCCCGCTGCACCGGTACGTGGAGCTGCGCAAGCGGGTGCTCCGGCTCCCCGAGGTCCGGCTCCACGACCTCTACGTGCCCCTGGTGCGGGAGGCCGCGCGGCCGATCCCCTTCGACCAGGCCCGGCGCGTCATCCCCCTCGCGCTCGCCCCCCTCGGCGACGAGGTCCAGGCGGTCCTGCGCACCGCGCTCGACCCGTCCCAGGGCTGGATCGACCTGTACCCCAACGCCGGGAAGGAGAGCGGGGCGAGCTCGAGCAGCGTCTTCGGCGTCCACCCGTTCATCCAGATGAACTACCTGGACGACATGGACGGGCTCTCCACGCTGGCCCACGAGCTGGGCCACGCCGTGCACAGCCACCTCTCCATGGCCAGGCAGCCCTACCCGGTCGCCAGCTACTCGCCCTTCGTCGCGGAGGTCGCCTCCACCTGCAACGAGATGCTCCTGGCCGACCATCTCGTCGCCGCCGCCAGGACCCGGGCCGAGAAGCTCGCCGTCCTGGGCGAGATCGTGGAGTCGATCCGCACGACCATCTACCGGCAGGCGATGTTCGCGGACTTCGAGCTGGCGGCCCACCAGGCGGCGGAGGCCGGCACGCCCCTCACCGCCGAGTGGCTCGGCGCCGCCTACCTGGAGCGGGTGAAGGCCTGGTACGGCCCGTCGTTCACGGTGGGCGCCGACGACGAGATGGAGTGGGCCTACATCCCGCACTTCTACTACAAGTACTACGTCTACTCGTACGCCACCGGGCTCTCCGCGGGGATCGCGCTGTCCGACCGGATCCGCAGCGAGGGCGCCCCGGCCCGCGACGCCTACCTGGGCATGCTCTCGGGCGGGTCGTCGAAACCCCCGCTGGATCTCCTGAAGGGCGCCGGGGTGGACCTCTCGAAGCCCGCGGCCATCGAGGCCGCGGCGCGGGCGCTCGACCGCGCCCTCGACGAGATGGAGAGGCTGCTCCCGCCGGGCAGGTAGGAGACGCCGGCCGCCACCGTGACCCTGCGGCACACCAGCGGCAGCCCTGGCTCGGCCTGGCCGTCGGATACGAATGGGCGAAGGTGAGCCTGAAGACGACCGGCTTCGAGGGCTCGATCACCTACGGCGGGTTCGAGTTCGCGACGCTCCAGGCCGGCGTGGACTTCAAGGCCGCGGGGCGATTCGCCCTCGGGCCCTTCGCGAGCTACGGCCTGGGCCAGTACTCGACCATGTCCACGTCGGGTGACGTCGTCTCGCCGCCCAGGGTCATCCTCCCTTCCACTCGCAGCGCTCCTCCCCGGCGGCGTCGGGATCCTCCTCGAACCGGAACACCTTGCCGTCCTTCTGGCGGACGTAGCGGAACGTGCCGAGCACCGCTCCCTGCACGGTCATGACGTAGGTGCCCCCGGTGCCGTCGGGCAGCACCTCCATCCAGCGCATCTCGAATTCCGACGGCCCCCCGCCCGGCACGCGGCGCAGCTCCTTCTCCTCGACGAGCTTCACCGGGATGCGGCCGGCGCCGTTCTCGTAGACGAAGCGGCGGCGCAAGACCGCGACCGCCGGCCCGACCTCGGATAGTCTCGGGGCGCGTGGATCCCGACCGCGCCACCCGCCGCCTCTTCGTCGCCCTCGAGCCGACCGA
>DATIUR010000141.1:0-2596 GCA_035466675.1 Anaeromyxobacteraceae bacterium
GGTGGCGGTGACGGTGCACTTCGGGGCGGCCGCCGGCCCCTCCGCCACCTTTCCCCCGGCCTGCGTGCAGTCCACCGTCCAGGTCCCGCCGCCGGGCCCACCGATGTTGAACTGGTAGACCGAGTTGATCTTCTGGAGGAGGTCGGGCTTCGCCTGGAGCTTGCCCGGGATGTGCCGCTCGAAGACGTCCTTCACCGAGCTCGCCTGCCCCGCCATGCGCGCCTCCCGTCCGTCCCGGATCGACCGGAGAATCGGCCGCGAAGGTATTGGCCGGTCCGGGGGCTGTCAACTCGAACCGCGATCGGGGGCGCGCCCGGACCCGAGCAAGCGCCGGATCGCCTCGGCCAGGGCCTCCGGCTCGAACGGCTTCCCCAGCACGGCGTCGATCTCCCGGGGCCGGGCGCGCGCCAGCTCCTCGCGCTCGGGGTGGCCGGTGACGAGGACGACCGGGATGGCCCCACGCGCCTTCGCCGCGCGCGCCACCGCCAGCCCCCCGGCCCGCGGCACCCCCAGGTCGGTCACCACCGCGTCCACGCCCCGGCCGGCCAGGGCCTCCAGGGCGGCCTCGGCGGAGCGCGCCGCGACGACCTCGAGCCCCTCCGCGCCGAGCGCCTCGGCGAGCAGGTCCCGGAAGTCGTCGTCGTCCTCGACGAGGAGGACCCTGGCGCCGTCTCCCATCCGTTCGCCGGCCTCACTCCACGTAGAAGGAGTCGAGCAGGGCCTGGTGCTTCTGCGTCACGACCTTGCGCTTCACCTTGAGCGTGGGCGTCAGCTCTCCGGTCTCCTGGGAGAAGTCCCTGGGGAGGATGGCGAACTTCTTCACGGTGGCGTAGCTCGCCTGCTTCTCGTTGAGGGCGTCGATGGCCTGCTGGATGCGCGCCATCATCTTGGGGTGCGCGTGCAGGGCCGCACCGGCCTCGATGCCGTTCTCGGCCGCCCACTTCCTGGCGTTCTCCTCGTTCAGGGTCACGAGCGCCGAGAGGAACCGGCGCTTGTCGCCGTGGACCATCACCTGCGAGAGGAGCGGGTCGGTCTTGAGGTCGTTCTCCAGGTTCTGGGGCGCCACGTTCTTGCCGCCGGCCGTGACGATGATGTCCTTCTTCCGGTCGGTGATCTTGAGGTGGCCGGCCTCGTCGAGGAAGCCGATGTCGCCGGAGCAGAGCCAGCCGTCCTTCAGCATCTCGGCGGTCGCCTCCGGGTTGCGGAAGTACTCCTTCATCACGCCCGGCCCCTTGATGAGGACCTCGCCGTCCGCGGCGATCCGCACCTCCGTCCCCGGCACCGGCGGCCCGACCGTCCCGATGCGGTTGCGGCCCGGCCGGTTCACGAAGGAGGCGGCGGAGGTCTCGGTGAGGCCGTAGCCCTCCAGGATGGTGAAGCCGAGCTCCGCGAAGAAGCGGGCGATCTTGGGCGAGAGCGGCGCCCCGCCCGACACGAACAGGCGCATCCGCCCGCCGAACCGCTCCTTGAGCGCCGCCGCCGCCTTGGGGAAGACGAGCTTGCGCCCGACCAGGAGGCCCAGCCCCCCGGCCGATCCCCCCTGCTCCGCCGCGGCCGCGTACGCGTCGAACCCCTCCATGGCCATCTTGAACAGCTTGCCCTTGAGCCCCGGCGCCGAGAGGCCGCGCGACACCACCGTGTTGAAGGCCTTCTCGAAGATGCGCGGCACCGAGGGCATGCAGGTGGGGTGCACCTCGGAGGCGTTGTCGAGGATCTTCTCCAGCGACTCGACGCAGGCCCAGGTGGCGCCGGTGGCGAACCAGACCGCCTCGATCACCTTGGCGAACGAGTGGGCCATGGGCAGGAACATCAGGACCAGGTCGTCCTCGCGGACGACCTCGATCTGCTCGACCGCGCGCGCCTCGTAGACCCAGTTGCCGTGCGTGAGCACGACGCCCTTCGGGTTCCCGGTGGTGCCGGAGGTGTAGATGAAGCTGGCCGGGTCGGACGGACCGAGCGCGGCGAGCCGCTCCTCGTGCGCCCGCGGGTTCGCCTCGCGCCAGCGCGCGCCCGCCTTCTCGAGGTCCGCCAGGGTGCGCTCGAAGCCGTCGGCGGCGGCCCCCTCCACCCGGACGAGCCCCTCCAGGCCCGGCAGCTCGTCCTTCACCTCGCGGATCTTCGCCACCTGGGCGGCGGTGTCGCAGAAGACGAAGCGGGCGCCCGAGTCGGAGAGGATGTACTGGCACTCCGCCGCCTTGTTCGACTGGTAGATGGTGACGGTGATGCCGGCCGCCCCCAGGATGCCCAGGTCGGCCAGCAGCCACTCCAGCCGGGTCTCGCCGATGACGGCCACCCGGTCCCCGCGGCGGAGACCGAGCGACGCCAGGCCGTCGGCCACGTCGCGCGCGCGCCGGGCCACCTCCTCCCAGGAGACGTCCACCCACCGCCCGCCCTCCTTCAGCTTCACCGCGGTGGCCGCCCCCCGGCGCCGCGCCGTCTCCTCGAAGAGCGCGACCAGGTTCGCCGCCTTGGACGTCGTCCCCCGGAGCGCCTCCGCCTGTGCCGTCGCCATGGCCTATCCTCCCTTCGCCGGGCGCGCGAGCATCTCGCGCGCGAGCTTCTGGTAGCGCCGCTCCTCCGGGCCGTCGTAGGCCCC
>DATIUR010000142.1:0-19462 GCA_035466675.1 Anaeromyxobacteraceae bacterium
ACGACGTCCTCGTCCACTACTGGTTCGACAAGCCCGGCCACTCCGCCGCCGTGGCCGCCGCCCTCGAGCGCACGTCCGCCCTGCCGCTCGAGGACGCGCTCGCCGCGATCCGGGCGGGCCCCATCGACCTGCCCCGCTCGCGCACCTACGGGAAGAAGGCGAACTTCTTCCAGCGCACGTTCGGGTGGTGACCGGCGTGGAGACGCCGCGAAGGCGAGCGGGGTCCGCAAGCTGCTATCCTCGCCCGCATGGCCGCCCCCGGCGCCCCCGAGCCGCCCCGTCCCCAGCCGCCGAAGTTCGTCCAGGAGCTCGACGTCCTCGTCCGCGCGCGCTACCCGCTCGTCTACCTCGTCACGAGCGAGGAGCAGCGGCTCGAGGCGATCCTGGCGGAGCTCGCCGAGCGGCACGGGAAGGCCTGCCTGGGCTGGTCCATCGCGAAGGGCTTCGGGCGGCTCGGCGGGTCCCGGGCCGGCACCGTCCCCGAGGACACCAAGGAGCCGCTCGCCGCGCTCGCCGCGATCGAGAAGCTCTCCGAGCCGTCGCTCGTCGTCCTGAAGGACTTCCACCCGTACCTCCAGGACCCCGCCGTCGTCCGCGCCCTGCGCGAGCTCGGCCACGCCCTCAAGTCCACCTTCACGACGCTCGTCCTCCTCTCCCCGACGCTCGTCATCCCGCCGGAGATCGAGAAGGAGGTCTCCGTCCTCGACGTCCCGCTCCCGAGCTACCGCGACCTCCTCCAGCTCCTGAAGGAGATCGTCGGCGTGGTCCGTCAGGGGAACCGGGCCCGCATCGAGCTCAACAAGGACGACGCCGACCAGCTCATCAAGGCGGCGCAGGGGCTCACGCTCGGCGAGGCGGAGAACGCCTTCGCGAAGGCCATCGCCCACGACGGCCGGCTCTCCCGGGACGACGTGCCGCTCGTCCTCGAGGAGAAGCGGCAGGTGATCCGCAAGAGCGGGCTCCTCGAGTACTACCCGACGGAGGAGCGGCTCCAGGACGTGGGCGGGCTCGACCTGCTCAAGACCTGGCTCGCGCGCCGCGGCGCCGCGTTCTCGGAGGCCGCCCGCAGGTTCGGCCTCCCCGAGCCGAAGGGCCTCCTCCTCCTCGGCGTGCAGGGGTGCGGCAAGAGCCTCACCGCGAAGGCCATCGCCGCGCAGTGGCGGCTGCCCCTCCTCCGCCTCGACATGGGCCGCATCTTCAGCGGGCTGGTGGGCTCCTCCGAGGAGAACCTGCGCCGCGCGATCCACGTCTCGGACAGCGTCGCGCCGGTGGTGCTCTGGATCGACGAGATCGAGAAGGGCTTCGCCGGCATCCAGTCGTCGGGGCACGTCGACGGGGGCGTCACCGCGCGCGTCATGGGGACGCTCCTCACCTGGCTCCAGGAGAAGACCGCGCCCGTCTTCGTCGTCGCCACCGCGAACCGCATCGAGCAGCTCCCGCCCGAGCTCCTGCGCAAGGGCCGCTTCGACGAGATCTTCTTCATCGACCTCCCCTCCACCGCCGAGCGCCGCGAGATCTTCGCCATCCACGTCGCGAAGCGCGGCCGGAACGCCGTCGGCTACGACCTCGACCTCCTCGCGAAGCGCGCGGACGGCTTCTCCGGCGCCGAGATCGAGCAGGCGGTGATCTCGGCGCTCTACGACGCGTTCGCCGAGGGGAAGGAGCTCGAGCAGCGCCACCTCGAGCGCGCCGTGTCGGACTCGCTCCCGCTCTCCACCACCATGCGCGAGGAGATCGATCGGCTCCGTGACTGGGCCCGCACCCGCACGCGCGCCGCCTCCACCGCGGCGCCCGAGCCGGTGCCGCTCCCCATCCCCCGCTCCGGGTGAACGATGTCCCGCCTCTCCCGCTTCCTCCACCTCGAGCGGCCGCGGGCCGCCGACGGCGCCCGCGGCGCGGACGCGGAGACGAGCCCGTCCACGGCCGGGCGCTTCGGCGGCGTCGAGCGCCCGGACCCGCGCGCGGGCCCGCAGGCGCCCCGCACCTCGGGCGCGGGCCTCGACCGCTTCGGCCCGGAGCCGCCGCCCCGCATCGAGCTCCTCGACACCTCCGCGGGCGACCGGCCGTTCACGCGCTGCATGCGGTGCGGCATGGACCACAACGTCTTCGCGACCGGGTGCTCGGGCTGCGGCGCGAGCCTCGACACCGCCGAGCAGCGCGCGTTCAACGAGCGGCTCTGGGCGGAGCGCCAGGCGGAGGCCCGGCGCGAAGCCGCGGCCGCCGCCGAGCGGAGGGCGGGCGAGGCGCGCGACCAGGCCGAGCTCGCAGCGGCCCGGCGCGCCATGGGCGAGGAGCTCGCGCGCGAGGTGGCGGGCCGGGAGCGGTCCCGGCTCGGCGCGGGCGCTCCGTGGGGCGACCCGTCCTCGGGGTGGCTCGGCCCTCCCCTCTTCCTCCGCCTGCTCCGGGCGCTCCCCGACTGGCGCTGGCAGCTCGGCGCGATCTTCGCGACGCTGGCCCTCCTCGGCGGCCTCGCCGCGGCCGGGTTCGCCGGCCACCCCTTCGCCCTGCTCGTCGCCGTCCTCCTCGGCATCCTGCTCGTCGTACCCCGCTGGCGCGTGGACCGGTTCTAGCGCGCCGGTATCCTCGATCTCGCCCTGGCGCCGCGGCCCCGCGCGCGCTACTCAACGTCTCCTCCCGGAGGTCCCAAATGGCAAAGGCGATCCGCATCCACCAGACCGGCGGCCCCGACGTGCTCCGCTACGAGGACGTGCAGGTCGGCGATCCCGGTCCCGGCGAGGCGCGGCTCCGGCACGCCGCCATCGGCGTGAACTACATCGACACGTACCACCGCACCGGCCTCTACAAGCTGCCGCTCCCCGTCACGCTCGGCCTCGAGGGCGCCGGCGTGGTCGAGGCGGTCGGCTCCGGCGTCGCGCACGTGCAGCCGGGCGATCGCGTCGCCTACGCGGGCGGCCCGCCGGGCGGCTACGCCGAGCAGCGGCTCATCCCCGCCGACCGGCTCGTCAAGCTCCCCAGGGAGATCTCCGACGAGCAGGCCGCCGCCGCGATGCTCAAGGGCCTCACGGTCTGGTACCTCGTGCGCAAGACCTACCGCGTGCAGCGCGGCGAGACCGTGCTCTGGCACGCCGCCGCCGGCGGCGTCGGCCTCATCGCCTGCCAGTGGCTCCGCGCGCTCGGCGTCACCACCATCGGCACGGTGGGCTCGGACGAGAAGGCGAAGCTCGCGAAGGCGCACGGGTGCGATCACACCGTCGTCTACACCCGCGAGGACTTCGCGAAGCGCGTCCGGGAGCTCACGAACGGCGCGGGCGTGCCCGTCGTCTACGACGCGGTGGGCAAGGACACCTTCGCGGGCTCGCTCGACTCGCTCAGGCCCCGCGGCCTGATGGTGTCCTTCGGGAACGCGTCGGGACCGACCGGGCCGATCGACCCGCTCGTCCTCTCGACCAAGGGATCGCTCTTCCTCACCCGCCCGACGCTCGCGCACCACACCGGCACCCGCGCCGAGCTCGAGGAGGGGACCGGAGAGCTGTTCGAGCTGCTCCGCTCCGGCAAGGTGAAGATCGACGTGAGCGGGCGCTACCCGCTCTCCGAGGCGGCGAGGGCCCACCGGGACCTCGAGGCGCGCAAGACCACGGGCTCGCTGGTGCTCCTGCCGGGCAGGTGATCCGGTCCGGCGGCACCCCTTGATTCCGCTCCTCCGGTGGGCGATGTTCCGCCGGCCCGCCCCCCCGGAGGACGCCTTGCCGAACGCGAGCCGCGATCTCGTCGAGAAGGCCGTGAACACCATCCGCATGCTGGCGGCCGACGCCGTCCAGCAGGCGAACAGCGGCCACCCCGGCATGCCCATGGGCGCCGCGGACATGGCCTTCGTGCTCTGGACGCGCCACCTGCGCTTCGACCCGAAGGACCCGCGCTGGATCGGCCGCGACCGCTTCGTGCTCTCCGCCGGGCACGGCTCGATGCTCCTCTACGCGCTCCTCCACCTCGCCGGGTTCGACTGCACGCTCGAGGATCTGAAGAGGTTCCGCCAGCTCGGCGCGCGCACGCCCGGCCACCCGGAGTTCGGCCACCTGCCCGGCGTCGAGGTGACGAGCGGCCCGCTCGGCCAGGGCTTCGCGAACGGCGTCGGCATGGCCCTCGGCCACGCCATGCTCGCCGCGAAGCTCGGGCCGGGGAGCCCGCTCGCGGAGCCCTACGTCTACGCCGTCGTCTCGGACGGCGACCTCATGGAGGGCGTGGCGGCGGAGGCGGCGAGCTTCGCCGGCCACAACCGCCTCGGCCGCCTCGTCTACCTCTACGACGACAACGAGATCACCATCGACGGCCGGACGTCGATCGCCTTCACGGGCGAGAACGTCTCGGAGCGGTTCGAGGGGTACGGCTGGCACGTGCAGTCGGTGGACGGGCGCGATCACGCCGGCATCGACCGCGCCATCGCGGCGGCCCGGGCGGAGCTCGGGAAGCCCTCGCTCGTCCGCGTCCGCACCACCATCGGCTTCGGGTCCCCCGGCAAGGCGGGGAAGTCGTCCGTCCACGGCGCGCCGCTCGGGGAGGACGAGCTCAAGGCCACGAAGCGCAACCTGGGCTGGCCGGAGGACGCGCGCTTCCTCGTCCCGGAGGACGTCCGCGCCTTCTTTGGCGCGCTCTCGACGGAGCGCGCCGAGGGGGCCCGCGCGGCGAAGGCGAAGGAGAAGGCCTGGCGCGCGGCGAACCCCGAGAAGGCCGCGCTCCTCGACGCACACGTCGAGCGCTGGGTGCCCGAGAAGCTCGAGGAGCGCCTGCTGGAGGGCGCGGCGGGCGCGGACGCGACCCGCAAGCTCTCCCACGCCGCCATCCAGAAGGCGGCGCCCCTCGTGCCCGCGCTCGTCGGCGGCTCCGCCGACCTGGCGGAGTCGAACCTCACCGACATCAAGGGCGCCGGCTCGTTCTCCCCGGAGAACCCCGCCGGCCGGAACGTGCACTACGGCATCCGCGAGCACGCCATGGGCGCCATCATGAACGGGCTCGCCTACGACGGGCTCTTCATCCCGTTCGGCGGCACCTTCCTCCAGTTCGCGGACTACATGCGCCCGTCGGTCCGCCTGGCGGCGCTCTCGAAGCTCCAGGCCGTCTACGTCTGGACCCACGACTCGATCTTCCTCGGCGAGGACGGGCCGACGCACCAGCCGGTGGAGCACCTCACCGCGCTCCGGGCCATCCCGGAGCTGCACGTGGTCCGGCCGTGCGACGGCGAGGAGGTGGCGGTCGCCTGGGCGCACGCGCTCCAGCGGCGGGACGGCCCCACCGCGCTCGTCCTCACGCGCCAGAAGCTCGCGGCCGTGAAGCGAGACGGCGGCTTCGACGCGGCGGCGGTCCGGCGCGGCGGCTACGTGGTGTCGGCGCCGAAGGACGCCGGGTTCACCGTCGTCGCCACGGGCTCCGAGGTTCCGCTCGCGCAGGCCGCGCTGGAGCTCCTCGCGAAGAAGGGCCTCCCAGGCCGGCTCGTGTCGGTGCCCTGCCGGGAGTGCTTCGAGGCGCAGGGCGCCGACGTGCGAGACGCCGTCGTTCCGCCGGCCCTTCCGGTGGCCGTGGTGGAGGCGTCGCGCGGGCTCGAGTGGTGGAAGCTGGCGGGCCGCTCGGGGCTCGTGATCGGGATCGACCGCTTCGGCGCGAGCGCGCCGGAGAAGGCGCTGGCGGAGGCGTACGGCTTCACGCCCGGCCAGGTCGCCGGGCGGATCGAGCGCTGGCTCGCGGGCTCGAGGTGAGAATGCTCCGGCGCCACCTCGCGGCGGCGCCGGAGCCGAAGGACCGACCGAAGCGGGTGGTGGCTACCGCGCGATCACGGCCGCGGCGGTGTTCTGCGTCGGCTGCGCCGGCGTCACCGGACGCGGCTCGATCCGCTCGCCCTTGGCGAGCATCCTGAGCGAGAGCGCGAGCAGCGAGGCGAGGAGCTCACCCGAGCCCGGCACGTCCAGCTTCCGGTAGATGCGCTTGCGGCGCGCGCGGATCGTCTCGGGCGAGACGCCGGCCGCGGCCGCGGAGTCCTTGCACGCGAAGCCCTGCGCGATGCGGAGCACTTCGGCCCGCTCGGCGGGGGTGAGGGTGGTGCCCTCCATGAACTTCGCCGCGAACGGGGTCAGGATTTCGATATCGATCTGGGCCATCGGTTTCCTTCTCCGGAAGTCGGCCGGTGTGGGCCTGTTTCGCCTGTGGAGCCTCCTTGGGGGCCGGGGCACGCTCGACGCGCCCCAGCCTGGTTGGCCGTCACTGGCGAATAGGACGTTAATGACGCCCCTCCCGGTTGCCACCCCCCCGCGTCCACTTTCCCTTAACGCATGATCGTCAAAGGGGTTTTTTCCCAGTGATTCCCGAAAGGGGCGCCGATATCGGGGTGCTAGTCCCAGATGGGGCTAGACACCTGGTCACGCCCTGATTTTCACCGACTTCCGAGGATGAGAACAGGTCCCATCTGCGAACGCGGGCCTTTCAACGGCGCCGACAACGGAGGCTCACCGCGCACGGCCGGCCGCTCATCCGATCGAGATGCGATCCCGCTTCTTCACGGGATCCGCCGGCTCCGCGCGGTCCCCGCCCGCGGCGCGGGCCCTCGCGAGGGCGTCCCCTGCGCGCTTCACGAGCCCGGCGAACGAGACGGTCCCGTCGCCGCCGTGGGTGGCGACGCCCACGCTCACCGTGAGGGCGGGGGAGCCCTTGCGGTCGCGGACGGTCGCGCAGAGCCGCCGGGCCACGCGCAGCCCGCCCTGGGCGGACGTGTGCGGCATCAGCACGACGAGCCGCTCCGCCGAGAACGGGACGGCGAGGTCGATGTCTCGGAGGGAGGCGGTCACGGTGCCGAGGAGCCCGGCCCGGAGCGCGGCCCGCTCCCTGGCCGGGAGCTTCGAGGCGTCGCCCTCCCAGCCGTCCACCTCGAGGAGGGCGAGCGAGACCGGGTAGCCGTAGCGCTTCGAGCGCTTCACCTCGACGAAGAGGAGCTTCTTCAGGAAGGCGAGGTCGCCGCCCCCCGGCGGCTCCCGGCGCGCGAGGGCCGTCTCGGCCCTCGCCGCCCGCTCCGACGCGTCACGCAGCTTCCCCGCGAAGGCGCACAGGCTCCCCACCGACGACGCGGTGAGCGGGCCGACGAGGATGCCGTCCGCGCTCTCGGCCACCGAGGCGCGCGCCTCCGCCTCCCTGCGGTCGAGGAAGAGCGCGATCACCGGGAGCAGGGGATCGGCGGCGCGCAGCGCCGCGACCACACCGGCCGACCTGCGCGTGCAATGCACGAGGACGGCGTCGTAGCGGGCCTGCGCGGCCTTCTCCACCGCCGCCGCGGGCGCGACCGCCTCGACCTCGCAGCCGCGCTCCTCGAGGTCGCGCTTCACCGCGATCACGACGGGCCCCGGGTCGTCGGCGAGGAGAATGCGGCGCGGCATCCGGGTCGTTAATGTAGCATCCTCGACCGGTGGCTCCATCGGGACGCATCGCCCTCGCGCAGATCGACACGACCGTGGGGGACTTCGCCGGCAATGCCGCGAAGATCCGCGCCGCCACCGAGCGCGCGCGAGCGGCCGGTGCGGCCCTGGTCGTCTTCCCCGAGCTCGCGCTCTGCGGCTATCCGCCCCGGGACTTCCTCGACCTCCCGGACTTCCTCGTGCGCGCCCGCGAGACGCTCGAGGAGCTCGCCCGGCCGGCGGAGTGGTCGAGGGGCGTCGCGGTGGTGGTCGGGTTCCCCGAGGCCGTGGCGGGCGCGCCGCCGCCCGGGACCTACAACTCCGCCGCGCTCGTCGCCGGCGGGAAGGTCGTCGCGGTGGGCCGGAAGTCGCTCCTCCCCACCTACGACGTCTTCGACGAGACCCGCTACTTCCTTCCCGCGGATCGGTCGACGGCGGCGGACGCCGACCCGTGGGGGCTCCGCCTCGGCCTCTCCATCTGCGAGGACGTCTGGAACGACAAGCGGTTCTGGGACCGGCCCCGCTACGCCCGCGACCCCATCGCCGAGCTCCGGGCCGAGGGCGCCTCGCTGGTGGTGAACGTCTCGGCCTCGCCCTACGCCATCGGCAAGCCGGCCCTCCGGGAGCGCATGCTCTCCGTCAGCGCGGCGGGGCACGGCGTGGCCGTCGCCTACGTGAACCAGGTGGGCGGGAACGACGCGCTCGTCTTCGACGGCGGCTCCATGCTGCTCGGGCCGGACGGCCGTGTGCTGGCCCGGGCCCCGCTCTTCGAGGAGGCGCTGGTGGTCAGCGACCTCGACGGCTCGCGGGCGGAGGTGGTCGCGCTCGACGGCGGGCCGCTTCCGGCGGCGCCGGCGCCCCCGGGCGACGGGACCGCCGACGAGGTCTTCCGCGCGCTCGTGCTCGGCCTGCGCGACTACGTCCTGAAGTGCGGCTTCCGCTCGGCGGTGGTGGGCCTGTCCGGGGGGATCGACAGCGCGCTCACCGCCTGCCTGGCCGCGGCGGCGCTCGGCCCCGCCGACGTCCTGGGGGTGGCCATGCCCTCGCGCTACAGCTCGGCGCACTCGCGCGAGGACGCCGCCGAGCTGGCGGGGAACCTCGGCATCCGGTTCCGGGAGATCCCCATCGAGCCGATGCACGCCGCCTTCCTCTCCGAGATGGAGCGGACCTCGGGCAGGCCGCTCGGCGACCTGGCCGAGCAGAACGTGCAGGCGCGCATCCGCGGACAGATCCTGATGGCCCTCTCCAACGACACCGGGGGGCTGGTCCTCTCCACCGGGAACAAGAGCGAGCTGGCGGTGGGGTACTGCACCCTCTACGGCGACATGGCCGGCGGGCTAGCCGCCATCGGCGATCTGCCCAAGACGCTCGTCTACCGGGTGGCGCGCGCCGCCAACGCCCGGGCCGGGCGGGCGGTCATCCCGGAGCGGACCTTCACCAAGGCCCCCTCCGCCGAGCTGAAGCCCGGCCAGACCGACCAGGACACGCTCCCGCCCTACGACGTGCTCGACGACGTCCTGGAGGCGTACCTGGCCGAGCGGCTCCCGGTCGAGGCCATCGTCCGGCGCGGGCACGACGAGGCCACCGTGCGCCGGGTGCTCCGCATGGTGATGGGGAGCGAGTACAAGCGGCGCCAGGCGGCCCCGGTGCTGAAGGTCTCGGAGAAGGCCTTCGGCGAGGGGCGTCGCTTCCCCATCGCGCACGGGTGGCGGTACTGAGCGCGGCGCGCTAGGCATGCCGCATGGCCTACTTCCTCCTCAAGCTCCTCCACGTCCTCTCCATGGCGGCCTGGCTGGCCGCGGCCCTGTGGATCCCCGGCGACGTGAAGCGCACCGTCGCCTCGGGCGGCGACCCCGCCGCCCTGCGCGGCCGGGTGCGCCCGGCCCTGGCGCTCGACGTGGCGGCCGGCCTCTCCACGGTCGTCACCGGCGCCGTCCTGCTCGTCCTGCACGGACTGCCGCTCCGGACCGGCCTCGAGGCCGGGGCGGCGCTCGGCCTCCTCCTCCTCGCCCTGGTGGCGGGGGGGATCCGGCCCGCCTGGAAGCGCGTCGAGTCGGCCCTGGCCGCGGGCGACCGGGAGGCGGCCGCCGCCGGGGCCCGCCGGCTCTCGGCCCTGGCCGGGGTGGGCCACCTGCTTTGGCTGGCGACCCTGTCGCTCATGGTCCTACCCGTGTAACCCTGCGTCCGCTCGCCGCGACGCCGCACCCTGGCCCGATCCCGGCCCGCGTCGTAGAATCGCCCGGCCTGGGAGGAGCCGGATGAGCTGTCCGCACATGAAGGACTGCGAGCTGTACCCGCAGTTCACGCTCGATCAGATGCGCAAGTTCTGGATCGCGAAGTTCTGCGAGGCCGACTTCGACGCCTGCGCGCGGCTCGCCCTGGTGAAGCAGGGGAAGCCGGTCCCGCCCACCCTCCTCCCCAACGGCAAGGATCTCCGCACGGCGCTGGACGGCTGAGCCCGCCCTGCGGCGGCCCTCCCTCAGCCCGCGACCGCGGTCGCGACGAGGATCCAGGCGGGCGCGCCCACCAGGAGGAGCGCCACCCAGAGCGCGGTGAGCGTGCGCCCGCGCCGCTCCGGCAGGCCGGGCCGGCGCGCCAGCGTGCGGATGGCGCCGGCGGCGAAGCCGAGCACCAGCAGCGGGCCGTAGAGGACGAGGTCGTCGAGGATCGGGCCGTCCAACGCGCTTCCTCCAGCCTGGGGCCCGGAGTCCGCAGCCCGGAGCCGGCCTCCCCTAGACCTGCATCACTTCCTTCTCCTTCGCCGCCACGGTCTCGTCCACCTTCCTGATGCCCTCGTCCGTCTCCTTCTGCATCTTCTCCAGGGCCTTCTTGGCCTCGTCCTCGGAGATCTCGCCGTCCTTCTCGGCCGACTCGAGCAGCTCCTTCGTGTCGCGGCGCTGGTTCCGGACGGCGATCTTGTGCTCCTCGCCCTTGTGCTTCACCTGCTTCACGATGTCCTTGCGCCGCTCCTCGGTGAGCGCGGGCACGGGCACCCGGACCAGCTCCTTGTCCGACTGGGGGTTGAGGCCCAGGTTGGCGTCCCGGATCGCCTTCTCGATCACCGGGATCATCGACTTCTCCCAGGGCTTCACCACGATGAGGCGCGCCTCGGGCACCGAGAGGGTGGACACCTGGTTGAGCGGCGTGGAGGTGCCGTAGTAGTCCACCCGCACGCCGTCCAGCATGTGCAGGCTGGCCCGGCCGGTGCGGACGGTGGAGAGGTCCTTCCTCAAGTCGTCGAGGGTCCGGGCGATCCCGTCTCGGAAGTCCTTCAGGACGTCGTCCGCGAGGCTCATGTCGGCTCCCCAGGGCTCAGGAACGACCCACCATCGTGCCGATCTCCTCGCCCAGCACCGCGCGGCGCACGTTTCCGCGCTGGGTGAGGTCGAACACCACGATGGGCAGGTCGTTGTCCATGCACAGGCTGATGGCGGTGGAGTCCATCACCTTGAGGTTCTTCTTCAGGACGTCGATGTAGGAGAGCTGCTTGTACCGGGTGGCTCCGGGGACCTTCTTCGGGTCGTCCGAGTAGACCCCGTCCACCTTGGTGGCCTTGAGCAGCACGTCCGCGTGGATCTCCATGGCGCGGAGCGAGGCGGCCGTGTCGGTGGTGAAGTACGGGTTCCCGGTCCCGGCCGCGAAGATGACCACCCGTCCCTTCTCGAGGTGCCGGATGGCGCGGCGGCGGATGTAGGGCTCGGCCACCTGGTGCATCTCGATGGCCGACTGCACGCGGGTCATGACGCCGATCTTCTCGAGGGCGTCCTGCAGCGCCATGGCGTTGATCACGGTGGCGAGCATGCCCATGTAGTCGGCGCTGGAGCGGTCCATCCCCTCGGTGGCGCCCGACACGCCGCGGAAGATGTTCCCTCCGCCGATGGTGAGCGCCACCTCGACGCCGAGGTCCACCACGTCCTTCACGTCCCGTGCAATCGACGCCAGCGTCTTCGGGGAGATGCCGTACTTGCCCTCCCCCATGAGCGCCTCGCCCGAGAGCTTGAGGAGGATGCGCCTGTACCGGGGCTTCCTCTTCTCGGGCTTCTCGCTCGGCATGTTCGCGCGATTCTATCCGAAGCCGGGTCCCGGCGCCCGGATCACGCCGTCGCCGAGGCCCCACCGCGGCGGCGGCGGCGCCTGCCCCCCCGCCGCCGGCGGCGCTTGCGCGACGGCGCCCCCGCCTCCACCGGCCCGGCCTCGCGCGGGGGAGCGCCCTCCCCCTCCGCGGCCCGCTCCTCGCCGGCCGGCCCGAGGATCTCCACCACCTCCGCCTCGGCGCGCTCCTCGAGCGACTCCTCCGCATCCCGCCTCCGGCCCTGCCCGGCCGCCTCCCGCAGCCGCTCGAGTCGGTCTCCCCCCTCCCCGGTGGCCTCCACGGTGAGGGCCAGCAGCTGGACGGCGTCCTCGAAGTGCGGCTGGCCGCCGGGGCCGCGGCCCCGGCGCCTCCGCCGCCTGGCCGGATCGCGGAAGGTGCGCTGCGCCTGCAGGGCGAGCCGGACGCCCTCGGCGATCCGGCGCGGGAGCCGGGCGGTCTGCACCAGCCCGGTCAGGAGGCCCTCCGCCTCGGGCCCCAGGCCCTGCTCGCCCTGGCCGAGGTGCACGAGCAGGGCCCCGAGCAGGACCGCCTCGGAGACCGTCTCGCCGCGGCGGACCATCCGGTCGAGGGCGCCGAGGTGGGCCGCGAAGCTGCGGCGGCGCGCTTCGTCCCAGGTGTCGAGCGCGGCGGCGAGCGGCGGGAGGACGAGCGGCAGGGCCCCGCTGGCACGGAGCAGCTCCACGGCCCGGGCCGAGTTCCCGCACCGGAACAGCTTGAACAGCTCCTCCAGCACGCGCGGGGGGGCGCAGCGCCCCAGCTCGCCGGCGTGGCGCCGCATGGCCGCGAAGGTGTCGGGCGCGATGGTGAAGCCGAGCCGCGCCGCGAAGCGGACGGCGCGCAGGGCGCGGACGGGGTCCTCGCGCATCCGCACCTCGGGGTCGCCGATGGTCGAGATGCGATGGGCCTCGAGATCGGCCCGCCCTCCCACGTAGTCGATCACCTCGCCCCGCGCCGGGTCGTAGAAGAGGCCGTTCACGGTGAAGTCGCGGCGGACCGCGTCCTCCTCGGCGGTGCCGAAGACGTTGTCGCGGGTGATGAGCAGGTCGCCGTCGTCCGGGACGTCCTCGGCCACGTCCACGGGGTTCTTGCGGAAGGTGGCGACCTCGATCACCTTGCCGCCCCGGAAGTAGACGTGGGCGAGGCGGAAGCGCCGGCCGATCAGGCGGCAGTTCCGGAAGATGGAGCGCACCTCGCCCGGGTGGGCGTCGGTGGCCACGTCGAAGTCCTTCGGGCTTCGGCCGAGCAGGAGGTCGCGCACGCAGCCGCCCACCAGGTAGGCCTGGTGGCGCACGTGGCGCAGGCGGTAGATGACCTTGAGCGCGTCCGGATCGAGCCGGTCGGCCGGGATCTCCGGCTGGCCGGGCGGCTCCGGCTCGGGCGGATCGAGCGCGATGGCGCGCGGCGGCGGCCTCTCGCTCGGCTCGGGGAACTCGGGATGTGCGGGGGAGGGGTCGAGAGGGGATCTCGGGTGCATGGTCTCGCCGGAGCGGGGGGCGACCGGCCGGGGCTCCTTCCCCGGGTCGGGATCGCACCGACACCGTCGGGCTCTTCCTGGATCCCGTTTCTAGCCCCCCGTCGCCGCGGCGTCAAATCGCCTCTTCGCCACGGCGCGCGAAGAGCTCGCCCTGCTCGGGCTCGAGGCCGAGGACCCGCCGCACCGGCCCGAAGGAGCGCCGGTGGACCGGGCAGGCCCCGAGCCGGCCGAGCGCCTCGAAGTGCTCCGCGGTCGGGTAGCCCTTGTGCCGCGCGAAGCCGTAGCCGGGGTGGGCGGCGTCGAGGTCGGCCATGAGCGCGTCGCGGGTGGTCTTGGCCAGGATCGAGGCGGCCGCGATGGTGAGGGAGAGCGCGTCGCCGTGCACGATGGGGGTCTGGGGGATGGGGAGCTCCGGCAGCTTGCGGGCGTCCACCAGCACGTGGTCCGGGCGGGTGGAGAGCCCCTGGACGGCCCGGGTGAGCGCCAGCAGGCCGGCCCGGTAGACGTTCATCCGGTCGATCTCCTCCACCTCGGCCCGCCCCAGCGCCCAGGCGATCGCGTTCGCCCGCACGTCCGCGGCCAGGCGCTCGCGCTCCCGCGCGTCGAGCTGCTTCGAGTCGTCGATGCCGCGGGGCCGGTAGTCCCGGGGCAGGATGCAGGCGGCGGCCACCACCGGCCCGGCCAGGGGCGCCATGCCCGCCTCGTCCACGCCGGCGACGTGGGCCACGCCATGCTCCCACAGCTCCACCTCGTACCTCAGGAGCTGGCGCAGCCGCCGTCCCTCGGCCCGGTTGGCGGCCCGGCGCCGGCGCACCTGCCGGAGCACCTCGCGCGCCCCGGCCCGCGCGTCCCCCTCCAGCGCCGCCTCGCAGTCCTCGGGGAGGGCCCGCCCCTCTCCGAGGAAGCGCTCCCGGATCTCCTGGACGCTGAGGCGGGCGAGGTCCTCGGGGCGCATGGTCGGGCGGGAGTGTACCGCAGCCCGGGCCCCGGGTCGGGGCGCTACCGCTGGCACCGCGGGCAGAAGAAGCTCGACCGCTGCGCCTGCACGATCCGGCGGATCCGCCCCCGCCGGCAGCGCGGGCAGCGCTCGCCCTCCCGGCCGTAGACCCGGAACGGGTTGTCGCCGCCCTCCTCCACGTAGGCGATCTCCGGGCCCTCCTGGGCGGCGATCGACTCGCGGAAGGAGGCCAGGATCGCCTCCGCCAGGCGGCGCACCTCGGGGCCCGAGAGCGAGCGGGCCCCGCGGCGCGGGTCGATGCGCGCCCGGAAGAGCGACTCGCTCGCCTGGATGTTCCCCACCCCGGGCAGGAGCCGCTGGTCGAGGAGCCGGACCTTCACCGGCAGGCGAGAGCGGACCAGCCCGTCCCGGAGCGCCCCGCGGTCGATCCCCGCCTCGAGGGGGTCGGGGCCGAGGGCGGCCACCTCCGGCACCTCCTCGAAGCGCGCCCCCGGGACGACGCGCAGCCGGCCGAAGAGGCGCATGTCCTGGTAGTGGAGGGTGGAGCCGTCGTCGAGCCGCAGGCGGGCGCGGGCGTGGCGGGGCGGATCCGCGTCGCCCTCGCGGCGGACCCACTTCCCGGTCATGCCCAGGTGGGAGAGGAGGCCCAGCGGCGCGCCGTCCCTCTCGAGCGAGAGGAGGAGCTGCTTGCCCACCCGCCGGACGGCGCCGAACCGGGCGCCGGCCAGGGCGCGCGCGAAGGCCTCCCGCGAGAGCGGGCGGAAGATGCGGCGGGCCCGCGGATCGGTCTCGACCCGGGCGACGCGGCGGCCGGCGGTCCAGCGGCGCAGGTTGCGGGCGGCGATCTCGACCTCGGGGAGCTCGGGCATACGTCACCTCTTCCGGCCTTCCTCGCCGACATGGCGCCAGCGCGAGCCGCGCGTGCGTCCCTCCCGGACGAGGAAGTCCGCCGCGGCGAGATCGCGCGACGCCTGCCGCGCCGAGGCCCGCCCGCCCAGCACCTCCAGGTATTCGGCCAGCGTCACCGCGCCGCGCCGGCTCGCGATCCGGCGCAGCAGGTTCCGGCGCTCGGCGGGGCCCAGGGTGCCGTGGGCCCGCAGGCCCAGCTCCTTCGCGAACGGCTCCTCCCGGCCGAGATACCCCCAGCGCAGGTACTCGGCGAGCGACTCCTCCGCGTCGCGGCGCGCCTGCTCCCCGGCGAACGCCCGCGTCCCGAGGAAGAACCGCTCCCCGCGGGCGGGCGCGACGGCCGAGGTGACCAGGTGCGCCCAGGCGTCGAGCTCCTCGGAGGGCGCGGCCCGCCGCGCGAACTCGAGCGCCACCGCGACGGCGGCCGGCCAGCGGGCGCGGGCCGCGGCGCGCCGCAGCCGGAGCGCGTCGAAGCGGTCGTAGGCGCGGGCCAGCAGCTCGACCAGCGCCCACAGGAGCCGCGGCTCGCGGCGGGAGGCCTGGGCGGCGAGCACGAGGGTCTCCTCCGGGGAGGGCCTCCCGAACCTCCAGCGGGCCCTGCGCCCCTCCACCCGGGCGCCCAGGGCGGCGAGCTCGTGGTAGAGGCGGGCGACCTCCGCCGCGCCCTCGGGGACCCCGGCCAGGTCGGTCACGGCCCGCTCCCGCCGAGGTCGTCCAGGAAGTCGAGCGCCTCCTGGGCGCCCTTCACCCGGCGCTCGGCCAGCTCGTGGAGCCGCCGCTCCACCAGGGCCAGGTCCGGGCCGCGGCGCAGGAGCGCCCGGGCGTGGCCGACGTCCTTCTCGCGGCCGGCGAAGCACTTCATCACGAGCAGGTCCTCCACGCCGAGCGCCTCGACCGCCAGGCGCTCGCCCGCGAAGACGGGCCGCAGCCGCCGCCCGTAGTCGGCGGGGAGGACGTGCGCGAAGGTCTCGAAGTGCGGGTTCACCCAGTCGGGCGCGAGGCCCAGCCGGCGGGCGACCGCGCGGACGGCGGGCTGGATCTCCTCGAAGCTCGCGTCCCGCGGGTAGGCGTCCACGTCGGCGGTCCGGACCGGCATGCCGTGGGCCAGCATCATGGCGGTGCCGCCGCCCACCACCAGCGAGACCGGTCGATCGAGCGTCCGGTCGAGCTCCTCGAAGGCGGCCCGCAGCGCCTCGGCGGTGAGCGGACCCCGGGACGGCCCCCCGGCGGGCGGGCCCCGGCCTGCTGGCGGGCTCCTGGCCATTTACGCCATGATTCTGCCATGGATGAATCAAGGCTTCAAGCGCCGGGCGGCGGAGCCGGTCGGAGGCGGCGCCTCCCTCACCGCCGGCGCTCGAAGGCCGCCACGAAGAAACCGTCCGTGCCGTGCCGGTGGGGCAGGAGCCGGAGCCGGCCTCCCTCGGCGCCGGCGGCGCGGGCGCGCTCCTCGCCCAGGAGCGGGGCCAGGGGGGCGGGGGCGAAGGGCAGCTCCCGCTCCACGAAGTCGGCCACCTCGTCGTTCTCGGTCCGGCCGACGGCGCAGGTGGCGTAGACGAGCCGGCCGCCGGGCCGCACCAGCGCCCCGAAGCGGGCGCACAGCTCGCGCTGCGTCCGGGCGAACCGCTCCGGGTCCTCCGGCCGCAGGCGCCAGCGCGCGTCGGGCTTGCGGCGGAGCGTGCCGAGCCCGCTGCACGGGGCGTCCACCAGGACGAGGTCCGCCGTCCCCTCCAGATCGCGGAGCGCGGCGGCGGCCTCCGGACCGGCGGGGATGGCGCGGGTTCGCATGTTGTGCACCCGGGCCCGCCGGGCCCGCCGGCGGGCCTCGCCGAGCCGGTCCTCGTCGGAGTCGAGCGCCCAGATCGAGCCGCGGTTCCGCATCTCCGCGGCCAGGGCCAGCGCCTTCCCGCCCGCCCCGGCGCAGGCGTCCACCGCGAGCCAGCCCGGCCGCGCCGCGCAGGCGAGCGCCACGAGCTGGCTCCCCTCGTCCTGGATCTCGAAGCGCCCCTCCTTGAAGGCGGAGAGGCCGAAGGCGTTGGCGTGGCCGTCGAGCACGAGCCCCCAGGGCGAGAGGCGGGTGGGCTCCGCGCCGACGCCCTCGGCCTGCAGGCGCCGGCGGAGGTCGTCGCGGTCGCCCAGCAGGCCGTTCGCCCGGACGGTGAGCGGGGCCCGCGCGTTCAGCGCCCGGGCCAGCGCCCGCGCGTCGTCGAGCCCGCCCTCGGCCGCGAACCGCTCGGCGATCCAGCGCGGGAGCGACTGCTCCAGCGCCAGGCGCTCCACCGGGTCCGCCACCGCGGCGATGCGCGCGTCGGCGCCGTCGAGCGGGGCGAGCGCGGCGGGGGGGACCCCGAGGCGCCGCGCGGCCTCCTCCCGCGAAAGCCCGCCGAAGCGGAAGAGCCAGGCCGCGTAGCGGGTGGAGAGATCGGGCCCGCGCCCTCCGGCCGACAGCAGCCGGTCGAGCTGCCCCTGCCAGCGCGTCACCCCGTAGACCGCCTCGGCCGCCGCGCGGCGCTCGGAGGCCCACAGGCGCTCCCGGCGCAGCGCCCGCTCCAGGGCCCGGTCGGCGAGCCACCCCTGGTCGTGCACCAGGCCGTGGACCTCGAGGACCACCGCGTCCACGCGGTCGGTGCGGAGGGGGCGTTCGTTCACCTCCCCCTTCTACAGCGCCGCGAGCACTTCCGCGACGTGTCCCTCCACCTTCACCTTGGGGAAGATCCGCTCCACCGTCCCGTCGGCGGCCAGGATCACGGTGGTCCGCTCGGTCCCCATCACCTTCTTCCCGTACATGCTCTTCTCCTTCCAGACGCCGAAGGCCTGCTGCGCCTTCGTGTCCTCGTCGGAGAGGAGCGGGAAGGGGAGCCCGAGCTTCGCCTTCCACCGCGCCAGGGCGGCGGGCGGGTCCCGGGAGATGCCCAGCACGGCGACCTTCTTCTTCTCGAACGCGCGGACCCCGTCCCGGAAGTCCTCGGCCTCGCGGGTTCAGCCGCTCGTGCCGGCCCGGGGAAAGAAGAAGAGGACCGCCCGGCGGCCCCCGAGGTCCGAGAGCTTCACCGTCTTCCCGGTGTCGTCCGGGAGCGCGAAGGCCGGAGCCTTGTTGCCTTCCGCGAGCGCCATGTGTCCCTCCGTGAACCGCTGCTGCTTCCTACCGCGGGGCGGGACCCGGCGCAGGGTCCCGGGCGGGGCCGCGGTAGAATCTCGGCGTGGCGCGAAGGAGGCACCGGGCCCGGCACGCCTCGCCCCGCGATGGGCCCGCGAGGGGAGCGGAGCGTCCGGCCGTCGTCCGGGTGGCCTGGGCGCTCGACCGGGAGGGGCGGAGGGTCCGCGCCTCGGCGCTCCGGCCGGCGGACCGAGGCGGGCGCGCCCCCTTCTCCTGCCTCGGCTGCGCCGAGCCGCTCGTCCCGCACCTCGGCCGCGTGCGCGCCGCGCACTTCGCCCACGCGCCCGGGTCGCGCTGCCCGCTGTCGGCGCCGGAGACGGCGCTCCACCTCGACGCCAAGGAGCGCATCCTGGCGCTCGCCGCGGACGCGTTCGCGGGCCGCCGGCGGGTGGCGCTCCTCGCCCGCTGCCCCTCCTGCCGGCGTGCCGACCCGCGGGATCTGGGCGCCCTGGGCGACGCCGCGGTGGCGGAGGCGGCGGTGGGGCGCCTGCGGGCCGACGTGCTCGTGCTCCGGGAGGGGCGGCCGGCGCTGGCCGTCGAGGTGCTCGTGACGCACGAGGTCGATCCGGGCAAGGAGGCCGCGCTCGCCGCCGCCGGCGTGGCGGCCGTGGAGATCGACGCCCGCACGGAGTGGGAGCGCGAGGAGGGGGGCGGGAGCGCCATCGCCTGCGTGCGCAGCCTGGGCCTGGGGCCCTGCGCCGTCTGCGCGGCGCTCTCGCGGGCCGAGGCCGACCGCGCCCGCGGGGGCGAGGCGGCCCGCATCGCCGAGCTGGAGGCGTACCGGGCCCGCGGCCTGCTCGGGCCCCTGACGGGGCGTCCGGGCATGGGCGACAGGCCCCTCTCGGCCGGCGAGCGCGAGGACCTGGCGAGGCGGTTCAGGTGCCCGGACTGCGCGGGGTCCGGGCGCTCGCATTACTCCGGGTCGGGTGCGGCGGGGGCGGGAGCGGCGCCCGCAGGGCCTGCCCTCGCCTTCGGCGAGCGCCTGGTCCGGCACGTCTGCCGCTCCGGTCCCGATCGCCCGGTGGCCTGGCGCGGCTACGACGGCTCGCTCGTGGAGATGCGGTGGTGGCAGCGCTGAAAAGGGGACTCGTCCTGCGACCTTGCGGCCTCCCGGGGGTTGTGTTAGATGACCCTCCCCTGCGGCCGTTCGGGCCGCGCGGGGCGCCCGCGAGGGCGCGACTTGGGCTGTAAATTCACACACTTCTTCGTAGCGTCGCGCCCCGGTGCCCGGCGCGGAGGGCTTCCTCCCGCGGGGTCTCGGCGCGTCGAGAAGAGGTGGCGGACCAACCGGAGACCACATGCAGACGCAGGAGAGCCTCACCCCCGTTCCGCCCCCGGCCCCCGCGGCCGCGGTGAGCGAGGCGCCCGCCCCCGAGGCGCAGGGCGCCGAGACGATGGCCGGCGCGCTCGGCACGACCGGCACGGCCATCACCATGAAGCAGCTGCTCGAGGCGGGCGTCCACTTCGGCCACCAGACCAAGCG
>DATIUR010000143.1:0-2322 GCA_035466675.1 Anaeromyxobacteraceae bacterium
GTCCCAGGCGCCCGCCTTCACCGCATCGATGGCGGTGTCGTGCGTCCCGTAGGCGCTCATCACCACCACCACCAGGTCGGGATCGCGGCGCTGCAGCTCCCGGAGGAGGGCGAGCCCGCCCATGCCCGGCATCCGCACGTCGGTGAGGACGAGGTCGTAGGCGCGCTGCTCGATCTCGCGGAGCGCGTCCTCGGCGCTGGCCACCGCGCGCGACTCGAAGCCGGCGTCGTGCAGGATCACCGAGAGGAGGTGGCGCATCGAGGCGTCGTCGTCCACGACGAGCACGTTGCGGAGGGCCACGCCTCGAACCTATCACGCCGGCCCGGCCGGACGCCCCGCCCCCTCGGCGCGGAGCACGATGCGGAAGCGGGCGCCCCCGCCCTCCCGGTTCTCCGCGACGATCCCGCCGCCGAAGGACTCCACGATCCGGTGGCAGATGGCGAGCCCCAGCCCGGTCCCCTCTCCGGGCGGCTTGGTGGTGAAGAATGGATCGAAGACGCGCGGCAGGTCGGCCGGGGCGATGCCGGGCCCTCGGTCCGCCACCGCCACCTCCACGCGCCCGCCCTCGGCCCGGGCCGAGATGGAGACCGTCCCCCGGCCCCCCATGGCGTCGCCGGCGTTGAGGAGCAGGTTGAGCAGCACCTGCACGAGCCGGCCGGGATCGGCCCGCACCGCGGGGAGGCCCGCGGGCAGATCCCGCTCCACCCCCACCGCGCGGAAGCGGGCCTGCACGCCGGCCAGGCGGAGCGCTCCCTCCACCGCCTCGCCCACCGCCACCGCGGCCAGGGCGGGAGGGTCGGGCCGGGCGAAGTCGAGGAGCCCGCGGACGATCCCGTCGATGCGGGAGGCCTCGGCCGCGATCCGCGCGAGGAAGTCCTCCGCCTCCGCCGACGCGCCGCCGCCGATCCGGGCCCGGGCCAGCGAGGCGTAGCCGGCGATCGCGCCGAGGGGGTTCCCGACCTCGTGGGCGATGCCGGCCGCCAGCCGGCCGACGGTGGCGAGCCGCTCCGACCGGAGCAGGGACTCGCGCGCCTCGGCCAGGTCCCGGTCGGCCCGCGAGAGCTCCTCCACCT
The DNA here is from genome assembly GCA_035466675.1 of Anaeromyxobacteraceae bacterium. Lineage (GTDB taxonomy): Bacteria > Myxococcota > Myxococcia > Myxococcales > Anaeromyxobacteraceae > Anaeromyxobacter. The sequence continues at coordinate 1,074 of DATIUR010000143.1, forward strand.
TGGCGGCCAGCCGGGCCCGCTCCTCCGCGAGCGCCAGCGCCGCCCGCTCGAAGGCCACGGCGGCGCGCGCCAGCCCCGGGGTCGGCCCCTCGCCGGGCGGGTGGAGGATGGGGAGCCCGCCCTCGCCCGGGCCGAGCCGCTCTGCCGCGGCCAGCATCCGGTCCACCGGCCGCGCCACCGCCCGGAACAGGGCCAGCGCGCCGAGCGCCACGAACAGGAAGGCCACGCCCGCCGCCAGGGCGACGAGCGTCCGGGGCTCGAGGGCGCCCGCCGCCGCGAGCGGGAGGCCCACGCCGATGAGGACCGGCACCACCGCGGCCGCGGCCACCGCGGCCAGCTGGAGCACGATCGCGAGGCGGAGCGGCGGGGCGGCCACGAGGTCACCGGAAGGCGTCGAGGGCCGGGAAGGCCGCGGCCAGCGAGCCGGAGAGCCAGAGCCACTCCAGGGCCCCGAGCGCCAGGAACGGGCCGAACGGCACCGAGGCGCGGGGAGGGACCGAGCCGTCCTCGTACTCGACCCCCTTCCCCTTCTCGCCGGTGGCGGCCTTGCCGGCGAGGAGGAGGACGACGCCGACCAGGGCGCCCTGGACCGAGGAGAGGAGCAGCACCGGGAGCAGGGCCCCGATGCCGAGCGTGGCCCCGAGCCCGCAGAAGAGCCAGACGTCGCCGAACCCGAAGGCCTCCTGGTCCGGTCCGATCCGCCCGCTGCGCCGCGCCAGCGCGGTCGAGCCCCAGGAGACGAGCGCCAGGGCGAGGAAGCCCACCGTCGCCCCGGCCGCGGCGGAGGCGAGCGACGGGGCGGGCCCGATCCCGAGCGCGGCGGCGCCGAGCCCGAGGGCGACGAGCGCCCAGGTGAGGGCGTTCGGGAGCGTCCAGGTGTCGAGGTCGATGAAGGAGAGCGCGACCAGCAGGGCCGCGAAGGCGAATTCCACGGCCGCCGCAGGAGCGAGCCCGTGGCGCGCCCAGGCCGCCAGGGCCACCCCGGCGCCGAGCAGCTCCACCAGGGGATAGCGCGCGGGGATGCGGACCCGGCAGGCCCGGCAGCGCGCCCGCAGGAGCACCCAGGAGAGGACCGGGACGTTGTCGTGCCAGGCGATGGGCGTCCGGCAGCGCGGGCAGCGCGAGCCGGGCCGCAGCAGCGACTCGCCGCGGGGGAGGCGCGCCACCACCACGTTGAGGAAGCTGCCCACGGCGGCGCCCAGGGCGGCCGCCCAGGCGGCGGCGAGGGGGCGGGGAACGCTGGAGAGGA
>DATIUR010000144.1:0-3452 GCA_035466675.1 Anaeromyxobacteraceae bacterium
GCCGCCCCGCCCGGCCCCCCGGGGCCCGCCCGGGTCCGCCGCCCGCACCGCGGCGAGGTCGCCCGGGCCGGCGCGCCGGAGCCGCTCGGCGCTCTCCTCCGGCAGCGTGTCGTTGACGAAGGGCCCGGCCCCGAGCTCGCAGCCGGCCAGGAACTTGAGCCGGTCGGCCGATCGCAGGGGAGGGTAGAACTCGAAGTGGAGGTGGCAGCCCGGGTGCTCGCCCCCGCCGGTGGGCGCCTGGTGGACGGCCATCACGTAGGGGAAGGGCCGGCCGAAGAGGGCGTCGTACTTCTGGAGGAGCGCCTTGAGCACCAGGGCCAGGTCGTCGCAGTCGGCGAGCGTCCACTCGGCCATCGAGGCCTGGTGCGCCCTCGGAACGAGGTGGACCTCGTAGGGCCAGCGCGCGAAGAAGGGGACGAAGGCGACGAAGCGCTCGCCCGCGAGCACGATCCTCCGCCCGTCCCGGAGCTCCTCCGCCACGACGTCGCAGAGGAGGCACCGGCCGGTCCGGACGTGGTGCGCCCGGGAGGCCTCCAGCTCCCGGGCCGGGACGGGGGGGACGAACGGGAAGGCGTAGATCTGGCCGTGGGGGTGGTGGAGCGTCACCCCCACCTCCTCGCCCCGGTTCTCGAAGACGAAGACGTACTCGACGCCCGGCTCCGCGCCGAGGGCCAGGTAGCGGTCGCGCCAGACGCGCGCCAGGTTGCGGATCCGGCGGACCGGCATGGCGGCGAGCGCGTCGTCGTGGCGAGGCGAGTAGAGCACCACCTCGCAGGCGCCGGCCGCCGGCCGCACCGGGGAGAGCGCGGTGGCCTCCACCGCCGGGGGCGGCGGCGCGGGATGGAGCGAGGGAAACCGGTTCTCGAAGACGACGACGTCGTAGTCCGCGGCCGGGACCTCGGTGGGGAAGCCTCCGGGCCGGGTCGGGCAGAGCGGGCAGAAGTCCGCGGGCGGCAGGAAGGTGCGCTCCTGGCGATGCGTGGCGGTGACGACCCACTGCCCGAGGAGGGGATGCCAGCGAAGCTCGGACACCTAGCGTTCCTTCCCGTGCGGCGGTCCGCCCGGAGCCGGCTCGCCGCGCGATCCGGGCGCGTCCGGGGCGCGGTCCGCGTCCGGCTTCTCGGGGAACCGGTAGTAGACGAGCCGCCGCCCGTCCGGGAGGCGGATCTCCTCGCGCTCGAGGTCGGGATCGCGGTCGGCCATCCGTTCCGGGCCTCCTCCGTCTCCGCCAGGGTCCCCCCTGCGGCGGCGCGGGGATGATATCCGGCCCGCGGCCGATACGGTGCCGGTTGCGCTCGCCGGCGCGGTGCGCTACGAGGCGCGCCGTGACGGACCTCTTCGCCGCGCGCGCCCTGTTCGGGACGTCCCTCGCCTTCCACATCGTCTTCGCGGCCGTGGGCGTCGCCATGCCGCTCCTCATGGTGATCGCCGAGTGGCGGGCCCGGCGAACCGGCTCGGCGGTGCTCCTCGAGCTGGCCCGCCGCTGGGCCAAGGGGACGGCCATCCTCTTCGCGGTGGGCGCCGTCTCCGGCACCGTCATCGCCTTCGAGCTGGGCCTCCTCTTCCCGCGCTTCATGGCCTTCGCCGGCCCCATCATCGGCATGCCCTTCTCGCTCGAGGGCTTCGCCTTCTTCGCCGAGGCCATCTTCCTCGGCATCTACCTCTACGGCTGGGATCGGGTCTCGCCGCGCCTGCACCTGCTGGCCGGCGCGGTGGTCGCCCTGAGCGGAGCCCTCTCCGCGTTCTTCGTGACGCTCGCCAACGCCTGGATGAACCACCCTTCCGGCTTCGCCCTGGCGAGCGGGCTCCCCACCGGCATCGACCCGATCGCGGCCATGTTCTCGCCGGGCTGGGCCGAGCAGGTGGTCCACGTGCTCGTCTCCTGCTACGCCGCCACGGGCCTGGCGGTGGCCGGCATCCACGCCTCCCGCCTGCGCCGCGACCCGGGCAACGCCTTCCACCGGGCGGCCCTCGGGATCGCGCTCGCCGTGGGCGGCGGCGCGGCGCTCCTGCAGCCCCTCTCCGGCGACCTCTCGGCCCGGAGCGTGGCGCTGCGCCAGCCGGTGAAGCTGGCGGCGCTGGAGGGGCAGTTCGCGACCGAGCGCGGGGCGCCGCTGCGCCTCGGCGGTCTCCCCGACCCGGAGGCCGGGGTCACCCGCTGGGCCGTCGAGATCCCGCGCGGCCTGTCGGTCCTCGCCTTCCACGACCCGGACGCGGAGGTGAAGGGGCTGCACGCCTTCCCCCGCGAGGAGTGGCCCGACCCGGTGAAGGTCCACCTCGCCTTCCAGCTGATGGTGGCGCTCGGCACCGCCATGGCGGCCCTGTCCCTGGCCGCGCTGCTGCTGCGCTGGCGCCGCCGGGAGTGGCTCCAGCACCCGCGCTTCCTCGCCCTGGTGGCGCTCCTCGGGCCGGCCGGCTTCGTGGCGCTCGAGGCCGGCTGGCTCGTCACCGAGTGGGGGCGCCAGCCCTGGACCATCCAGGGCGTCATGCGCACCGCCGACGCGGTGACGCCGCTCGGCGGCCTGGCCTTTCCCTTCGTCGCCTTCAACCTGCTCTACCTGTTCCTGGGGGCCGTCACCGCCGTGCTGCTCTCCCGCCAGATCGCCCACGCCCCCCGCGCGGCGTCCCCGGCCGCGCGGGAAGGAGGCGCCGCGTGACGTCCGGCGAGCTGCTCGGCGGCGTGATCCTGGCCGCCCTCGTCGCCTACGCGCTCCTCGGCGGCGCCGACTTCGGCGGGGGGATCTGGGACCTGCTGGCCGGGGGCCCGCGCAGGCGCGAGCAGCGCGCCCTGATCGAGCAGGCCATCGGCCCGATCTGGGAGGCGAACCACGTCTGGCTCGTCCTGGTGGTGGTGGTGCTCTTCACCGCCTTCCCGGTGGCCTTCGCCGCCGTCTCCACCACGCTCTTTTTCCCCCTCCTGCTCCTCCTCGTCGGCATCGTGCTGCGCGGCGCGGCCTTCACCTTCCGCGCCTACGACCGTCCGGACGACGACGTCCAGCGCCGCTGGGGCCTCCTCTTCTCGGGGGCGAGCGTGCTCGCGCCGCTCATGCTCGGCGTCGTGGTCGGGGCGGTCGCCTCCGGGCGGCTGCGCGTCGGGCCGGACGGGATGCCGGCGTCGGGTCCGCTCGCCTGGCTCGCGCCGTTCCCCGTCGCGGTCGGGCTCTTCGCCTGCGCCCTCTTCTCCTTCCTGGCCGCGACCTACCTGGCGGTCGAGGCCGAGGGCGAATTGCGGGAGGACTTCCGCCGCCGGGCCGTCGGCGCGGGGATCGCGGTCTTCGTCGCCGCGCTCGGGGCCGGGCTCCTCTCGGCGCGCGAGGCGCCGCTGGTGTTCGCCGGGCTCACCCGGCGCGGCTGGACCTTGCCCCTGCACCTGGCCACCGGCGCCGGCGCGCTGACCGCCTTCGCCGCGCTCCTGCGCCGCCGCTTCCGGCTCGCCCGCCTCGCGGCCGCCG
>DATIUR010000145.1:0-16497 GCA_035466675.1 Anaeromyxobacteraceae bacterium
TCATCTCGCCTGACATTCAAGGGCTCGCTTGATCAACGGCAAGCCCGAATCCTCCCGCCGGCTCGCGCTGGAGCACTACGGCGAGCTCGCCCGCATCGGCAAGGTGCTGGGCAGCCCGGTGCGCCTGCAGCTGCTCGACCTCCTCCGGCAGGGCGCGCGCACGGTGGACGCGCTGGCCGCCGAGGCGGGGATCTCGGTGGCGAACGCCTCGCAGCACCTCCAGCAGATGCGCTCCTCCCGCCTGGTGCAGGCGGAGCGCCGCGGCCAGTTCGTCGAGTACCGGGTGGCGGGCGAGGACGTCTCGACCGCCTTCGGCGCCCTCCGCGACCTGGCCGAGTCGCTCCTTCCGGAGATGACCCGCCTGAGGCGCGAGCTGGGCGCGCTCGACGAGCAGGAGCGGCGCGCGCTCCTCACCCGGATCGGGCGCGGCGACGTGACGCTTGTGGACGTGCGGCCGGTGGAGGAATACCTGGCCGGTCACCTTCCCGGGGCCCTGTCCATGCCGCTCGCCGAGCTGCGCAGGCGCCTGAGCGAGATCCCGCGCCATCGCGAGGTGGTGGCCTACTGCCGCGGCCCCTACTGCACGCTGGCGGCCACGGCCGCCCGCATCCTGGCCGCGGCCGGGTTCCGCGCGCGCCACCTCGACCTGGGCGTGCCGGACCTCCGGGCCCGCCGCTTTCGCATCTCGACCGGCGCCGCCGCGCCGGCCCCCCGCCGCCGCGCCTCCGCGGCGCGGCACCCGTCACCGCAACCCCGCACCACGAGGAAGACCCCATGAGCAAGCTCCCCGTTCTCGCCCTGGCCGCCGTCCTGGCCGCCGCCGGCGCCGCGCGCGCCGACGAGACCTTCGTGTCCGCCGACGAGGCGAAGGCGCTGGTCGGCAAGCCCGACGTCCGGTTCGTCTTCGCCGGCTCGGAGAAGGAGTTCGAGCAGGGCCACATCCCCGGCTCGGTGGTCGCCTACGCGCACGACCTGCACCTGCTCGACGACGTGAAGGCGTGCAAGGGCCTGCCCATGTGCGAGGCCCGCGCCGCCGACGCCATCGGCAAGACCCTCGGGATCGACGCCGCCACCCAGGTGGTGGTCTACGACACCGGCCCGGGCGTGAACTCGAGCGGCACCTGGTTCTTCCTGCGGCTCTACGGCCAGGGCAAGGCGCGGATCCTCGACGGCGGGCTGCCCACCTGGAAGGAGAAGGGCGGCCCGGTCACCACCGACGCCGCCGCGAAGCCGCCCGCCAAGGCCTTCACGCCCTCGGTCCAGTGGCAGATGATCGCGACCCGCGACGAGGTGGTGAAGGCCACCGGCGACGCCGCCCACTACCTCGTCCTCGACTCGCGCCACACCCTCGACGAGTACACGGGCAAGCAGCTCCTGGGGGCCCTCTCCGCGCCCGGGAGCGAGCAGACCGTGAAGCGCGGCGGCGCCATCCCCGGCGCGGTCTTCTCTCCCTTCACGAAGTACGCGGGCAACAAGGAGGGGCTGCCCGGCAAGCCGACCCTGCGCGAGCCCGCCGAGATCCAGAAGCAGCTCGCGAAGCTCGAGAAGAACGGGTACGCGCCCTCCAAGACCGTGATCACCTACTGCCACGTCGGGCTCGGCCGCGGGTCGTTCCAGTACCTCGCCCTGAAGAAGGGCGGCCACGACAAGGTCAAGGTGTACGTCGGCTCCTGGGACGAGTGGGGCAACGACCCGTCGCTCCCGCTCGCCGCGCAGCCGTGAACGGGAGGAGGATCCCGGCATGCCATTCCTTTGGGGCGCACTGACCGGCGCGGGGTTCGGCGTCGTCCTCTACAAGGTGGGCGCCACGCGCTACTCGCGCGTGATGGGCATGCTCACCATGCGCGACACGAAGGTGGTCAAGTTCGCCTTCACCGCCATCGGCGTCGCCTCGATCGCCTACGGCCTGGCCGCTGCGGCGGGCGTGGCCGAGCCCTGGGGCCTGGTGCCGCGGGTGATGCCGTTCCTCGGCAGCGCCCACCTGCTCGGCGGCGCGCTCTTCGGGATCGGCATGGGCATCTCCGGCCTGTGTCCCGGGACCTGCGTGGCCAAGGCCGGGGGGCGGGGCGGCCAGAAGAAGTTCGCCACCCCCGCGGCGGTGCTCGGGCTCGTGGCCGGCGTGCTCCTGTACGGCGCGCTCAAGGACCCGCTCATGGCGGCCGGGATCGTCGCCACGAACCAGAAGCCGCTCACCCTCCACGGCCTGCTGGGCCTGCCCTACGCGGCGGTGGCGCTCGGCTGGGGCGCGCTCTTCCTGGTCCTGCCCGCGGGGATCGACCGGTTCTTCTCCGAGAAGGTCTACCAGCCGGCCCGGGAGCGGAGGACGCCTCTCGACTGGATCCGGGGCGAGTGGAGCTGGCCGGCCGCCGGCGTGGTGGGAGGCCTCCTGGTCGTGGTCGCCACCGCGCAGGGCGGGTACCTCGGCTTCTCCGGCGCCATCCTGGCGGCGGTGGGCTGGGCGGCGAGCCTCGTCGGGCTGCCCCTGGAGACCGTCCCGCGCATCACCCCGGACATCGTCTGGCGCGCGGCCCTGATCGTGGGCGTCTTCCCCGGCGCCTACGTGGCGCACCTGCTCTCCATCCCCTCCCGTGCCGCCGCGGAGGCGCCGGCCCCCAAGGTGCTGGACCTGCGCGCCGTCGCCACCAGCTTCGGGGCGGCCACCGTCATGTGCCTCGGTGCGCTGGTGGGCGGCGGCTGCACCACCGGCGCCTTCATCGCGGCCTGGCCGACCCTCTCCCTGGGGAGCCTGGCCATGGCGGGGACGTTCTTCGTCGTCTCGATGGCCACGAGCACGGCCCGCCTCTCTCTCATCCGTTCCTACGACCTCGCCGCCGCCCAGGAGATGGGCGACCGGGTCTACGACTAGGAGGGCGACCGTGAAGGCCCAGGTTCGCATGCTGCTCCTCGTCGCGGCGCTGGCGCTGCTCTTCGGCTTCCTCGCCCTGCGGCGGGGGAACGCCGAACTGGCGCGGGCGGCGGGCGCGACGCCGCAGGAGGTGACGAGGTGAGCCGGAAGCTCGAGGTGCTGGTCTGGGCGGCGGTGCTGGCCGGGCTGTCCGCGCTGGTCGTGGCCGAGGGGCGCGAGCGCTCCGACCTGGAGCGCCGCGTGCCCATCCCGGTCCAGCAGTTCTACCGGACCCTGGCGCGGTCGCAGACGACCTGGCAGGTGGTGGACGTCCGCGGCGACCTGGCCCGGGGGTACGAGGACGCGCGCGTCCCGGGGGCGCTCCCCATGCCGGGTTGCGACGTCGCCCGCGCGCCCGAGGCTGCGCGCGACCGGATCCTGGCGTCGGTCCCGACCGTGATCGTGACGGAGAGCGGCGCGGACGGGGAGCTCTACCGCTGCGCCGCGTTCTTCACCTCGGCGCGGGTCCTGGCCGGTGGCATGGAGGCGTGGAGCGACGCGAACCTGCCCGAGGACTCCGGCGAGTACTCCCCGCCGTCGGCCAAGGCCGGCGGCGGCTGCCTGTAGCCGCGCAACCCCAGGAGGGGACATGACCGTCAGCCGCCGGAACCTGCTCAAGGGTCTCGCCGCGCTGGGTGCGGCGGGCGCGACGTCGAAGGCGCTGGCCCGGGAGGCGATGAAGCTGCCCGACCCGGTGCGGGTGGAGGGCCCGGGCCCGTCCCCGTCGGCCCCCTCCACCGAGGAGCTGTACCGGCGCGAGTTCGCCGCCACCTACGGCGACGGCGAGGCGCACGGGTACGCGTACCACTGCGTGAACTGCCAGGGGAACTGCGCCTGGGAGGTGTGGACCGACGCGAACGGCCGCGTCACGCGCGAGAACCAGTCCGCCTCCTACCCGCAGCTCGCCCCGGACCTCCCCGACGCCAACCCGCGCGGCTGCAACAAGGGGGTCCAGCACTCCGCGGTCCTGTACGAGGCCGACCGGCTCCTCTACCCCATGAAGCGCGCCGGGGCGCGCGGCGAGGGGAAGTGGAAGCGCATCTCCTGGGACGAGGCCATCACCGAGGTGGCCACCAACCTGTACGAGACCATGCTCTCCCGGGGGCCGGCCGGGAACTACGTGCACATGGGCTCCGGCATGCTGTCGGAGGCGCGGGCCGCGTCGGTGAAGCGGCTCGGCACCCTGCTCGGCGCGGTGCGCCCCTACATCGCCAGCTACGTGGGCGACATGTTCCCCGGCGCCGGCCTGGTCTACGGCGAGGGCAACCTGGGCTGCACCTACGACTTCTTCTTCGAGTCGGACGTGGCCGTCTTCTGGGGCTGCAACCCCAACACCTCGCGCATCCCGGACGCCCACTACCTGTGGGAGGGCAAGTACCACGGCGCCAAGATCGTCGTCATCGCGCCGGAGCTCAACTCGACCGCCATCCACGCCGACCTGTGGGTGCCGGTCAAGCCCGGCACCGACGGGCACCTGGCGCTCTCCATCCTCCAGCGCATCGTCCGGCTGGGGCTCTACCGGCAGGACTTCCTGAAGCGCTTCACCGACCTGCCGCTCCTCGTCCGCACCGACACGAAGGAGCTGGTGCGCCTGCACGACGTCGACCTCTCCGACCCGCGCTTCGACCGCAGGTCGGTGGAGCTGTTCGCGGCGGACGAGGCGAAGCACCACGACGTCTTCCTGGCCTTCGACGCGCGGCAAAGGAGGTTCACCGCCCTGCCGGGCTGCGAGGGCTCGACCGCGGAGACGCTCCGGCTCGAGGACGTGGGGTGGCGGATCGACCCGGCCCTGGTGGGCCGCTTCCGCCTCAAGCTCCGGAAGGGCGGCGAGGTGACCGTCACCCCGGCCTTCACGCTCTTCGCCCGGGAGCTGCAGGCCTTCGCGCCGGAGAAGGTCCAGCGGATCACCGGCGTCCACCCCTCGGTGGTGGACGAGCTGGCCCGGGACCTGACCCGGTCGAAGGTGGCGGTGCTGACCCTGGGCTTCGCGGTGGGCAAGCACTTCAACGGGCTCCTCTCCCAGCGGGCCATCGCCTCGCTGGGCGCGTTCCTCGGCAAGCTCGGGCCGCAGGGCGGGCTCAACACCGAGAACGAGTGGAACATCTCCGGGCTCGACGGGCTCTCCGGCTTCCAGGGACGCTACCGGCACCGCTTCGCCTCGGGCTTCGTCTCCGAGTTCATGATGGGGGACGGCTTCGGCTCGGCCGGGGCGGCCTTCGGCGACGAGGACTTCCGCCGCGCCACCGGCAAGCCGCGGGACGCGTACCTGAAGGAGGTGGCGGCGCTGGTGGAGCGGTCGGAGGGCGACGCCGGCGAGAAGCGGGGGAAGCCCTGGTGGAAGGAGACCGACACCTTCCTCCTCTTCGCCGACGCGCGCTTCCGCCGGAACAAGGGGGCCTACCGGGAGGCCTTCTTGAAGAAGGCGAGGTTCATCGCCTACGGCGACTTCCGGATGAGCGACTTCGCCACCTGGGCGGACGTGCTGCTCCCCTGCACCACCCCCTACGAGTCCTGGGACCTGCGCACCAACCCCGGCTACCACCGCTTCGCGAACCTGGCCATCCCGCCCGCCGGCCTGAAGAAGGTCGGCGAGATCAAGTCGGAGTGGGAGATCGCGACGCTCGTCGTCGAGAAGATGCAGGAGCTGGCCCTGGCGCGCCACGCCCGGACGAAGGACGAGAAGTCGATCCGGATCCCCGACCCGACCCACACCCAGGCGGGCTTCCACGCCATGGACAAGCTGGTGGAGGAGTTCACCTCCGGAGGGAAGCTCCGCACCGATCGCGACGCGGTGGAGTACGCGCTGGAGCACGTGGAGCAGTTCCGGGGGAACGACCCGCGCAAGATGGTGGAGCGCGGCGGGTTCCTGGTGCTGAACGAGAAGGCGGGCAAGTCGTCGCCCCTCTACCCCGACCGCCCCTACAACACCTTCGAGAACAACCTCTACCTGAACCAGCGCTTCGAGACGGTGAGCGGCCGGCTCACGTTCTACGTGGACCACCCCACCTGGATCGCCGCCGGGGCCGCCGTCCCCACCGCCCGCCTGCCCATCGCCTCGCGCAAGTTCCCCCTCCTGCTCATGACGCCGCACGCGCGCTGGTCGATCCACTCGACCTACAAGACCTCGCCCATGCTGCTCCGGCTCCAGCGCGGGAAGCCGTGCGTGATGGTCAACCCGGACACGGCCAGGCGGAAGGGCATCGCCGACGGCGACGACGTCCGCATCTGGAACGACCTGGGCGAGGCGGTGCTGATGGCCAAGGTGGCCGCCAGCGTGCCGAAGGACGCCCTGGTGATGGAGCACGGCTGGGAGCCCTTCATGTACCGGGGCAAGAAGGGCCACAACGCGCTGGTGGGCGACATGCTCAACCTGCTCGAGGTGAGCGACGGGTGGGGCCACCTCAAGTTCGGCACCATCTGGGACGGCAACCAGCACGCCTACGACGCGACCGTGGACATCGCGAAGGCGCGGACCTAGGGGGAGGCGGCCATGTCGACCCGACAGCTCGCGATGGTGATGGACCTGAACAAGTGCATCGGGTGCCAGACCTGCACCGTGGCCTGCAAGACGCAGTGGACCAACCGGAACGGCCGCGAGTACATGTACTGGAACAACGTCGAGACGAAGCCCGGCGTGGGGTACCCCGCCCGCTGGGAGGAGATGGGCGGCGGCTTCGACGCCTCCGGGGCGCTGCGGGACGGGACGGTGCCGTCGCGCGGGGCCGACTACGGCACGCCCTGGGACTTCAACCTCGACCAGGCCGCCCTGGGGCGCGAGATCGAGGCCCAGGGGAGCCTCCGGAACGGCCCGAACTGGGACGAGGACGCCGGCGCCGGCGACTTCCCCAACAGCTACTACTTCTACCTGCCGCGCATCTGCAACCACTGCTCGAACCCGGGCTGCCTGGCGGCCTGCCCGCGCGGGGCCATCTTCAAGCGGGACCAGGACGGCGTGGTGCTGGTGGACCAGTCGCGCTGCGAGGGGCTCCGCTACTGCATCGCCGGTTGCCCGTACAAGAAGATCTACTTCAACCCGAAGCTCTTCAAGTCGGAGAAGTGCATCTTCTGCTTCCCCCGGGTGGAGAAGGGGCTCCCGCCGGCGTGCGCCCAGCAGTGCGTGGGGCGCATCCGCTGGGTGGGGTACCTCGACGACGAGAAGGGGCAGGTCCACGCCCTGGTGCGCCGGTGGCAGGTGGCGCTCCCGCTCCACCCCGAGTACGGCACGCAGCCCAACGTCTTCTACGTCCCGCCGCTTCCGGGTCCGCCCAAGTTCGACGCCGCCGGCAGGCCCGTCCCGGGGAGCGAGCGGATCCCGGTGGCCTACCTGGAGTCGCTCTTCGGGCCGGAGGTGCGCCGGGTGCTCGCCACGCTCGAGGCGGAGATGAAGAAGCGCAAGCTCGGGAAGAAGTCGGAGCTGCTCGACACGCTCATCGCCTACCGGCACGCCGACATGTTCCGGCTGGGGGAGCCCTCCGTCCCCGGCCTGGTCCAGCTCGGCCGCCGCGGGGCGAAGGCCGTCGCCGTCCCCCGGGAGAGGTGATCATGCGCGCCCTCGCCGCCGCCCTGCTCCTCGCCCTCGCCGCCGCCGCCGCCGCGGATCCGCTCGCCTCCGAGACCGTGGCCGTGAAGGCGGTGGCGGCCCCGGTTCCCGCCGACCCGGCGGCCCAGGCCTGGCGCGACGCGCCCGCCCTGTCCGTCCCCCTCGCCCCGCAGCGGTCGATCCGGCTGCACGACCGGAAGGCGAACGAGGCCCTGGCCGCCGCCGGGCCCGGGTCGGCCACGGTCCGCGCCGCCACCGACGGCAAGGACCTGGCCGTCCTGGTCGAGTGGCCCGACGCCACCGAGAGCCGCTCCGGCGACGAGGTCGACGCCTTCGGCGACGCCGCCGCGCTGGAGCTCCCGCTCTCCTACGGCGCGGGGAAGCGCCTTCCCTACGTGGGCATGGGCGACGACGAGATGCCGGTGGCCCTCTACCTGCAGCGCGCCGGGCCGGCGGGCAGCGTCGCCCGCGAGGCCGTGGCGAAGGGGTTCGGCTCCACCGCCCGCGCCGACCTGGGCGGGGTGCGCGTGGCCATGTCGTACGGCCAGGGGCGCTGGCGCGCCCTCTTCGTCCGGCCCCTGGCCGCGCCGGGGCACGCCCTGGAGGGCGGCCTCGTCCCCTTCGCGGTGGCGGTCTGGGACGGGGCCCGGTCGGAGCGGGGAGGCAACAAGGCCCTCTCCGGCTGGAAGCTGCTCCGGATGCCGGACCGGCCGGTGGACGCCGCCTACGCCTCGGAGCTGGCCTGGGGGTACCGCCCGGAGGACCAGGGCGACCCGGCGCGGGGCAAGCAGCTCGTCGGCTCGATGTGCGCCGCGTGCCACGTGGCCGGGGACCGCCGCATCGCCCGCCCGGGCGTCGCCCCGGATCTCTCCGCCATCGGCGCCATCGCCGCGCCCGCCTACCTGCGCGACTCCATCGTGGCGCCGAGCCTGGTGGTGGTGCCGAGCCCGAACGCCGCGCAGCACCAGGACCGGAGCGCGCCCGCCGACGCGCGCGGGGCCTGGCCGCGCGCCGAGGCCTTCGTCTGGTCGCGGCGCGACGCGGGCGGGAAGCTCGTCTCGAAGATGCCGCCCTACGCGTCGATGCCGGAGGCCGACGTGAAGGCCATGGTGACGTATCTCCGGACGCTGGGCGCCCCCCAGGAGGGCGCCGGGAGGAAGCCATGAAGCGTACCATCCTCGTTCTGGCCGCGGCCCTCGCCGCGGGAGTGGCCCGGGCCGACGTGGGCGACGACGTGGACGTGACGGCGGGCGTCGTGACCGGCCTCCGCTGCGCGCTCGAGGCGCGCGAGAAGGGCGACCTGACCCGGCTCTCCTCCTGCCCGCCGGCCGAGGCGGCCAGGGGGATGGTGGTCTTCGACGTGGCCGAGAAGCGGATCTACGCGCTCTCCGCGAAGAAGGTCTTCCGCTGGCAGCTCGAGAGCGCCTACGGGGGCGGGAGCATCGACTTCACCGGCACCGAGGTGAAGGTCGACCCGAAGACCGAGGTCGCCACCGTGGACGTGGAGGAGTACTCGGTGACGAGGAAGCCGAAGCCGGGCGCCTTCAAGGGGTGCCTGTGATCGCCTCCGCCCCCGGGCTGGTCCGGATCGGCTCGCGCCCGGACCTCTCCTTCGGCCACACCGCCGCGCCGAACGACCGCGCGCCGTGGGCCCGCCGGGTGCTGCTCTTCACCAGCGGGAAGGGCGGCGTGGGCAAGAGCACCGTGGCCGTGAACGTGGCCGTGGCGCTCGCCCGGCGCGGGCTCCGGGTGGGCCTGCTCGACGCCGACGTCTTCGGGCCGAGCGTGCCGCGCATGGTGTCCCTCGAGGACGAGCGGGTGCGGTGGGACGAGGCCGGCAAGATGGTCCCGGCCGAGAACTTCGGCCTGCGGGTCATGAGCGTGGGGCTCACCACGCCCGAGTCCGACACGCCGCTGGTGTGGCGCTCGGCGGTGGCCACCGCCGCGCTGGTGCAGCTGCTCGAGGACGTGGCCTGGGGGCCGCTCGACGTCCTGGCCGTGGACCTGCCGCCCGGCACCGGCGACGTCCAGCTCACGCTGGCGCAGGAGCTCCGGGTCGCCGGCGCGGTGGTGGTCACCACCCCCCAGACCGTGGCCACCGACGACGTGCGGCGCGCCATCCGCATGCTGCAGGAGTCCCGCGTGCCGGTGGCGGGGGTGGTCGAGAACATGAGCGCGTTCGTCGCCCCCGACACCGGCGCGGTGTACCACCCGTTCGGCCAGGGCGGCGGACGCATGCTGGCCGAGGACTACGGCGTGCCGTTCCTCGGCGAGATCCCGCTCGACGCGCGCATCCGCGCGGCGGCGGACGAGGGGACGCCGATCGCCGCCGTGGGCGAGCCGGCGCAGAGAGCAGTCTTCGAGGAGCTCGCCGCGCGGCTCGTCGCCGCGGTGGAGGAGCGAGAGAAGGACCACACGGGCGTCCCCAGGGACGCCGGGAGAAAGGACACGCCATGAGGAAGCTCGTTCCGTACCTGGCCGCAACCGTAGCCGCCCTGTTCGCCGTCGCCGCCCGGGCCGGGGCGCCGCCCAAGAAGACGCCGGAGCTGATCGCGCAGGGGAAGGCCTCCTACGCCACGAACTGCGCCGCCTGCCACGGTGACGCGGGGAAGGGCGACGGCCCCGCCGGCGCCGCGCTCGAGCCGAAGCCCCGGGACCTCGTCAAGGGCGCCTTCAAGAAGGGCGCCGCGCCGGCCCAGGTCTTCGACACCGTCACGAAGGGCATCGACGGGACCACCATGATCGGATTCGGCCACCTGCCCGAGCAGGAGCGGTGGGCGCTCACCTACTACACGCTCGAGCTGCGCGGGAAGAAGTAGCCGGTGCGCGGGAAGAAGTAGCCGTTTAGATCCCCGACCTCATGAACCGGACCGCCCCCTTCCGGATCGCATCGCGATCCGCGCTCGGACTGGCCGTGCTCGCGGCCGCCCTTCCCGGCCTCGCCGCCGCCCAGACCGCCGAGCAGCTCCGGCGCGCGGAGGCCGGCGTGGCCGTGGAGGAGCGCCTCGGAGCGGCGGTCCCCCTCGACGGCGCCTTCCACGACGACGAGGGGAGGCCGGTCACGCTCCGGGGGCTCCTCGGGCGACCGGTCCTGCTCTCCTTCAACTACACGAGCTGCCCGAAGCTGTGCAGCCTGCAGCTCGCCGGGGTGGCCCGGATGCTGCGCGACATGGGCTGGAAGGGGGAGGGGCTCTCGGTCGTCACCGTCAGCATCGACCCCGCCGAGGACGCGGCCCAGCTCCACCGGTTCAAGGAGACCTACGTCGGCCAGGCCGGCGGGGATCCGGCCGCGGCCGCGCGCTGGCACTTCCTCGTCGGCGGCCAGGCCGACATCGACGCGCTCGCCGGGGCGGCCGGCTTCCGCTACCGCTACGACGCCCGCACCGGCGAGTTCGTCCACAAGGCCACGCTGGTGGTGCTCACCCCCGACGGCCGCGTCAGCGGTTACCTGCACGGGATCGCCTACCCGCGCGAGTCCGTGCGCGCCGCGCTCGACCGGGCCGCGGGCGGCCGGGTGGCCACGGCCGAGGAGCAGGCCGGCCTGGGCGGATTCCTCCTCACCTGCATCGGCTTCGACCCCGACGACCCCACGCCGCTCGGCCTCAAGGTGATGCGGGCCGGCGGCGTGGCCGTGGCGGTCTTCCTCTTCGGCTTCCTGGGCGTACAGCTCCTGCGGGGGCAGCGGCTGCGCCGTTCGAGGTCCACGCCGTGACGAACCGGATCGTCTCCGAGATCGCGAAGCTCCTGCCGGGCGGCGGGCCCGGCTACATGCCCGCCCGCGCCTCCAGCGTGGCCGGGGAGGTGGACCAGGTGTTCTGGTTCATCTTCTGGGTGAGCGCCTTCTTCCTCGCGCTCATCGTCTTCCTGAGCGCGTTCTTCGTGGTGCGCTACCGCCGCCGGGCCTCGCGTCCGGAGCCGGAGAGGACGCCCTCGCACCACACCGGGCTCGAGCTGCTCTGGACGGGCATTCCGCTCCTGATCGTGCTGGTCATGTTCGCCTGGTCCACCAAGGCCTACCTGGCCATGACGCCGGCCGAGGCGGCGGACCCCGTCGAGGTGCAGGTCACCGCCAAGAGGTGGTCCTGGTGGTTCGACCACCCGGGCGGCAGGGGCGCGCCGGAGCTGCACCTCGTGGCGAACCGTCCGGCCACGCTGGTGCTCTCCTCCACCGACGTCATCCACTCGCTCTACGTGCCCGAGTTCCGCCTCAAGCAGGACGCGGTGCCGGGCCGGTTCACCCGCATGACCTTCACGCCGACCGCGCCCGGGACCTACCCCGTCCTCTGCACCGAGTACTGCGGCACCGACCACTCCAAGATGCTCTCCAGCGTGGTGGTCCACCCCGACCAGGCCTCCTTCGACGCCTGGGCCCGGGAGGGGACGGAGCCGGGGGAGTCGCTCGTCGAGGTCGGCCGGAAGGTCTTCGCCCAGCGCGGCTGCGTCGCCTGCCACAGCCTGGACGGCTCGCGCCGGGTCGGGCCCACCGTGAAGGGGCTGTGGGGCAAGGAGGAGAAGCTGGCGGACGGGACCTCGGTGCGCGTGGACGAGGAGTACCTGCGCGAGTCGATCCTGAGGCCCGGGGCGAAGGTGGTGGCCGGCTTCCCCAACGTGATGCCGCCCAGCGCGCTCCCCGAGCGCGACCTGAAGGGCCTCATCGCCTATCTCCAGACCCTGAAGGAGGCACCATGACGGCCGCACCGGCGACCGCGGCGGCGGAGACGGCCTCGCACGGGGAGAGCTACCTCTCCCACGGCCGCGGGGTGCGCTCGTGGCTCTTCACGCTCGACCACAAGCGCATCGGCCTCATGTACCTCGCGGTCGTCTCCGCCTCGCTCTTCCTGGGCGGCGTGTTCGCCCTGCTCCTCCGGCTCCACCTGTGGAACCCCGGGGGCGCGCTCGTCTCGAACGACGCCTACAACAAGCTCTTCACGCTCCACGGCGCGGTGATGATCTTCCTCTTCGTCATCCCCGGCATCCCGGCCGCGCTCGGCAACTTCGTGCTGCCGCTCCAGCTCGGCGCCAAGGACGTCGCCTTCCCCCGGGTGAACCTGCTCAGCTTCTGGCTCTACGCCGCCGGCGCGGTCCTGTTCGTGGTCACGCTGGTGGTGGGCGGGATCGACACCGGCTGGACGCTCTACCCGCCCTACAGCCTGGAGGAGGCCCGGGGCCTCGGGATCCTGCTGGCCCTGTCGGCCGTCTTCCTGGCCGGCTTCAGCTCCATCCTGACCGGGGTGAACTTCATCGCCAGCATCCACCGGCTCCGGCCCGCGGGCATGGGCTGGTTCGACCTGCCGCTGTTCCTGTGGGCGCTCTACGCCACCGGCGTCATCCAGATCATCGCCACCCCGGTGCTGGGCATCACGGCGGCCATGGGGTTCATGGACCGCGTCTTCCACCTGGGGCTCTTCATGCCCGAGTACGGCGGCGACCCGGTGCTCTTCCAGCACTTCTTCTGGTTCTACTCGCACCCCGCCGTCTACATCATGATCTTGCCGGCCATGGGGGTGGTGAGCGAGGTGGTCTCGGTCTTCAGCCGCAAGCCCATCTTCGGCTACCGCTTCATCGCCATGAGCTCCATCGCCATCGCGGTGATCGGGTTCCTGGTGTGGGGCCACCACATGTTCGTGAGCGGCCAGTCCAAGTGGACGAACCTCGTCTTCAGCTTCCTCACGCTGCTCGTGGCCATCCCGTCCGCCATCAAGATGTTCAACTGGCTCGCCACCATGTACAAGGGCGCCATCGTCCTCAGGACGCCGATGCTCTACGTGCTCGCCTTCTTCGGCGTCTTCGCGGTGGGCGGCCTGACCGGCCTCTTCCTGGGCGCGCTCGCCACCGACATCCCGCTCCACGACACCTACTTCGTGGTGGCCCACTTCCACTTCGTGATGGTGGGGGCGGTGATGATGGCCTTCCTGGCGGGCCTCCACTACTGGTGGCCCAAGATGACCGGGCGCATGTACCACGAGCGGCTCGGCGTCCTCTCCGCCGTGATGGTCTTCGTCGGGTTCAACGTCACCTTCGTGCCCCAGTTCCTGGCCGGGGTGGCCGGGATGCCGCGCCGCTACGCCACCTACGCGCCGGCCTTCACGCTCGACAACCGCATCTCCACCGTGGGCGCGTTCGTCCTCGGGCTCGGCCTGGTGGTGGCGCTCTGGTCGCTGCTGGGCGGGCTCCGCTCCGGGCGCCGGGCGCCGGCGAACCCGTGGGGCGCGGCCTCGCTGGAGTGGCAGGCCGCCTCGCCCCCCAGCCACCACAACTTCGACGAGACCCCACGCGCCGGGCAGCCCTACGACTTCGACGGCCTGCGGCTCGTCTCCGACGAGGCGGGCTGGGTCCGCACGGAGGCCGCATGACCGCGCCCGCCGCCGCCCACGCCGGCTCCGCCACCCCCGCCGGATCCGCCACGCCGGCCGGCTCCGCGCCGCGCCCGGCCTTCCTCCAGCCGCACTTCGAGAGCATGGGCGCCCAGCAGGAGGCGGGGAAGCTCGGCCTCTGGCTCTTCCTGGCGAGCGAGGTGCTCTTCTTCACCGGCCTCTTCACCGCCTACGGCGTCTACCGGGCGAACCACCCGGACCTCTTCGCCTACGCCCAGCACTTCCTCGACTGGCGGATGGGGGCGCTCAACACCGCCGTGCTCGTCACCTCCAGCCTCTCCGCGGCCTGGTCGGTGCGCGCGGCGCAGCGGGGCGACCGCCGGACGCTGCTGCGGACGCTCGTCCTCACGTTCCTCCTGGCCGGCGCCTTCATGGTGGTGAAGTACTTCGAGTACAGCCACAAGCTCGCCCACGGCGTGGGCTGGGGCGCCTACTGCCGGCCCGACGCGGCGTTCCTGGCCGAGCTGCCCGAGGCGGTGCGCGCGCTCCCGGTGCCGGGCCGGCTCGGGACGTTCTTCGCCGTCTACTACCTGATGACCGGCCTGCACGGCATCCACGTGCTGGTGGGCATGGGCCTGTACGCCTGGCTCGTCGTGCGCGCGCGCCGGGACCACTTCGGGCCCGGCTACTACGGCCCGGTGGACTCGGTGGCCCTCTACTGGCACCTCGTCGACGTCATCTGGATCTTCCTCTTCCCGCTCTTCTACCTCATCGGCTGAGGCCCGCCATGACCGATCCCCACGCGCAGACCGGGCACGCCCGCGGCCCCCACGTCCTCCCGCCCCGCGTCCTGCTCGGCACCGCCGCGGCGCTCCTCGGGCTCACCGTCGCCACCGTGCTCGTGTCGCGGGTCCACCTCGGCGAGGCCAACGTGGTGGTGGCCCTCGCCATCGCCTGCACCAAGGCCACGCTGGTGGCGCTCTTCTTCATGCACCTCAAGTACGAGACCCGGTTCCTGCGGGTGATCCTGGGGGCGTCGGTGGTCTTCGCGGTCCTGCTCGTCGCCTTCGTGGTGTTCGACACCACGCAGTACCAGCCGTCGATCCGGGAGCGCGAGGCGGTCAAGGCGGGGACGCGGTAACCCCGTCGGGGCTGGGGCCCGGCGCGGATGGGTGGCGAGGCGAAGGCAGCGTACGTTCACCCGTCGCGGAAAACACTCGTAGTCCCGGCAGGTTGCTTGCCCCCCCCTTGACGATCCGTATTCCTTCTCCCACAGTCCGACCCCATCGGCGCCGTGGGTGCGCCGAAGGGGGACAGGATGCGCGGAGCGATCGTCGCGG
Organism: Anaeromyxobacteraceae bacterium; assembly: GCA_035466675.1. GTDB lineage: Bacteria > Myxococcota > Myxococcia > Myxococcales > Anaeromyxobacteraceae > Anaeromyxobacter. The sequence goes on from DATIUR010000145.1 coordinate 15,100, forward strand.
TGGCGGCGTGCGTGGCGTTGGCGTCGGTGTTCCTGGCGGGCGCGGCGGAGGGGGCGGCGCCGCTGTGCAACTGGGAGGGGTACTACGTGGCGTGGTGCGGCAGCGGCTACAACTGCCCCGAAGGCCAGTCCTGCAAGCTGGCGCAGAGCTTCTGGTGCGGGAACCAGCAGCCGGCCGACGAGCCGCACTGCACGGCGCAGCCCTGCCTCGCCTGCGACGGCAACGACGCCGCGAACACCTTCTCGAACTGCACGCGCCCCGGAGGCGCGGAGGAGTGCGGCCCGAGCCGCGAGGGGAACGGGATCGACGAGAACTGGAGCGGTTGCGCGGACGAGGGCTGCACCAAGGGGGAGCCGCCCTGCGCCTGCGAGAAGACCTGCAAGACGAACGTCTGTTCCCCGGTGCCGCTGGCGGACTGCGAGGTCCGCAAGGACGTGCCGGAGATCTGCGCCAACGGGGAGGACGAGAACTGCAACGGCGAGGTGGACGAGCGGTGCTCGCTCGGTTGGGGCCCCGCGGGAGGCGGGGGCGGCGGGGGCGGACCGCCGAACCCGGATCCGCCGATGTGCAAGGACACGAGCGGCACGGCCGGGAGCGACCCCATCCTGCTCGCGACCCGGAGCGCGATGACCGAGCCCTTCACGGACTTCGCGGTCGAGGGGATGGTCCGGCTCTCCCTCACGCGGACGTACACGAGCGCGGACGCCTCGATCGTCGCGGGCGCCGCGCCCGGCATCTTCGGGCGCGGCTGGCACCACGGCTGGGAGGCGGAGCTGTCGTGCAGCGCGGGCGTCTGCACCGTGACGCAGGGGATCGACGCGGGCTTCCGCTTCGCCTTCTCGGAGACGGCCGTCTCGCTCGACGGCCTCGAGACGTGGAATGTCTACCGCCCGTACGCCGCCTCCCTCTCGCCGAGGCACGGGGGAATCCTGGCCGAGCGCCCGAACGGCGACTTCGTCCTCTTCCTGCCGAACGGCCGCGAGCTGCACTTCCGGACCGTGTGCGACGCCTGCGCCGGCGGGGAGGCCCAGGATCCCCACTGCGCCGCCGTCGGGGCGGGCGGGAAGGCGCGGCTGGTGAAGGTCGTGGACGGCCAGGGGAACGCCACGCACCTCGCGTACGATCGACGGGGCGGAACCCTGCTCACGGTCGGAGACGACCTGGGGCGCTCGCTCCAGGTCGAGAGCGCCGACGCGTGCGGCACGGGCCTGGCAAGCGAGCTTCGGTACGCCGGGACGACCGTCGCGACCTACCAGTACGGCGCGAACCTGGAGCTGCTCGCGGCCCGCGACGCGGAGGGCCGGGTGCTTCGCGGCTACGCGTACGAGCCCGGAGGCTGGCTCCTCCTGGCGGTGCTGGACGAGGCGGGGGCGGCGATCGCGGAGTTCTCCTACGACG
>DATIUR010000146.1:0-14193 GCA_035466675.1 Anaeromyxobacteraceae bacterium
CCCGGAACGCCGGGATCGCCCGGGCCACCGGGCGAGCCCGGTCCGCCTGGCGAGGACGGGGCACCCGGCCCCGCCGGACCCCGGGGCCCCCCCGGGCCGGCCGGACCCGAAGGTCCCCCGGGTCCACCGGGCCCGTTCCCCCTCTCCTGCCCGGCGGGCCAGTTCCCGCTCTCCACCGGCCCGTCGTCGTGGACCTGCCGGGTCCTGTGCCAGGGCATCCAGGCCGACTGCGACGGGATCCCGGCGAACGGCTGCGAGGCGAACGTCCTCACGAGCCTCGCCCACTGCGGCGGCTGCGGGCTCCCCTGCACGCCGCCGGCGGGGGGATCGGCCGCCTGCGCCGGAGGGGCGTGCGCGCGGGCCTGCCCCGCGGGCAAGGAGATCTGCGCCGACTCGTGCGTCGTCGCCGGAAGCTGCGGCTGCCCCGCGGGTCAGGTCCGCTGCGCGGGCGCCTGCGTCGACCCGGGATCCGACGCCGCCAACTGCGGCGCCTGCGGCGCCGCCTGCCCGCTCTTCCCGCTCGGCCCGGTCGTGGTCCCCGCCGCCTGCGTCGGCGGCGCCTGCACGCTGGCCCTCTCCTGCCCGGGCGGGCTCGCGACCTGCGGCCGCACCTGCGCGGACCTCGGCGACGACGTCCGCAACTGCGGGACCTGCGGCCACGCCTGCCCGCCGGTCGAGGGGGGCCTCGCGGTCTGCGAGGCAGGCACCTGCGGTGCGTCCTGCCCGGGCGGTCTCGCGGCCTGCGGCACCCTCTGCGTCGACACCGCCGGCGACCCTCTCCACTGCGGCGGCTGCGGCGCGGCCTGCCAGGCGCCGGCCGGCGGCATGGTGGGCTGCTCCGGCGGGGCCTGCGTCGCGATCTGCCCCGAGGGCCGGGTGGCCTGCGGCGGCCGCTGCGCGGACCTCCAGTCGGACCCCGAGGCGTGCGGCAGCTGCGACACCTCCTGCGGCGCCGGAGGGTTCTGCCAGGGCGGCGCCTGCGTCCTGTGCCCGGAGGGGCAGACCGCGTGCGGCCAGACCTGCGCCGACCTCTCCGCCGACCCGGCGAACTGCGGCGCCTGCGGCAGGGCCTGCACGACGGACCGCCCCAACGCCGTCCCGACCTGCCTGTCCGGGGCCTGCGGCGAGACCTGCGCGCCCGGCGCCGACCTCTGCCCGGCGGGCTGCGTCGACCTCTCGAGCGACCCGGAGAACTGCGGCGACTGCGGCGTGAAGTGCCAGGCGCCGGTGGGCGGCGGGAGGTGCGAGCGCGGCATCTGCCAGGTCTTCCCCTCGGGGCGGGCGCCGCTCAACCTGGACTGGAAGTCCCGCAGGCGCTAGAAGGCGGCGTCCCATGGGCGTCGCGAGGACCAGGTGAGGCGGAGCCGCCGGGGCGCCATCGCGGCCATGGCGGCGCTGGCGCTCGCCGCGGCCACGGCCGCGGTGCTCCGGTCCCACGCGCTCGAGTCGTTCCTCGCGCGCCGGGCGGCGCGCCGGGCCGAGCTCGCGCCGGCCGGCCCCCACGGGCGGCCGCTCCGGCCCGCCCCCCTCGTCTCCCGCGGCCGGAAGGTGGTGGCGAGCGGCCAGGGGGCCGAGGCCCTGGTGGACGGCCGGCTCCGGTCCCAGGAGTCCTGGGCGGGCGGCCTCCCCACCCCGGAGCGTCCCGCCTGGGCGGCCATCCGGATCGGGAGCGGGCCGTCGCGCCTGCTCGTCTCCTTCACCTCCTCGCACAACCACGACTGGTTCGAGCAGTTCTACGGCGCCCCGGTGGACTACCGCATCGAGGTGTCGGGCGACTCCACCGACGGACGCGACGGCGCCTGGCGCACCGCCGTGGCGGTGACGGGGAACCCGGTCCGCTCGCGGGCGCACGCCATCGACTTCGCCGGCGCGAGCTGGGTGCGCCTGGTCGTGACGCGGCTGCCCGACCGCGTGAACCCCTGGGGGCTCTTCCTCGACGAGATCGAGGTGCACGACCTGTCGCTCGGCGGCGACGACGTCTGGCTCTTCCTGGGCGACAGCATCACCGCCGCCGTGTTCGACCGGGCCGAGCCGCGGCGTCCGTCCTTCCCCGACGCCGTCGCCCGCCTCCATCCCGGCTACCGCCCGGCCATGATCGACGCCGGGCTGGTCCGCGTCCGGTCCGGCGACCTGCTCGCGCGCATCGACGAGCTGCTCGCCCTGGCCCCCGACGCTCGCGTCATCGCCATCGGGGTCGGTTCGAACGACGGCGACCTCGAGGCGTTCCGGCGGGGTCTGGCCGGCCTCGTAGCCCGGATCGAGGCCGCGGGCCGCATCCCGGTGGTGGCGCGCATCCCCTTCCGTACCGGCGACGCCACCGGCTGGACGAGGCAGAAGAACGAGGCCCTCGACGCCGTGGTGCGTCGGGCCGGCCTGCTCCCCGGCCCGGACCTGTACTCCTGGTTCGAGGCCCACCCGGAGCGGCTCGCCGACGGCCTCCACCCGGACGACCGGGGCGCGGTCGAGGCGAGCCGCCTGTGGGCGGAGGCGGTCGCGCCGCTCTACCCGTAGGAGCGAGCGGCGCCTCGCGCCGCGGGTCCCTTCTGGGTACTCCGCCCGGCGTCCCCGCCGGCGCGGCGCCGGGGCCGGGCGGTTATGGGATGATCGCGTCATGCGGGGCGGTCCGCTCAAGGTCCTCTCGTACAACGTCCGCTACTTCGGGCACGCGCTCCGCGGCCTCGCCAGCACCCGCGCCTCCCTGCAGGCGATCGCGCGCGAGCTGGCCGCGCTGGCGCCGACCCCGGATCTCGTCTGCCTCCAGGAGATCGAGACGCGCTCGGTCCGATCGCACCTCGTGCTCCGCGAGGCGGGCTCGGCCGGCTCCCAGCTCGACCACTTCATCCGCGAGCTGGAGCGCGCGTTCGCGGAGCTGGGCCGCGAGCTGCCGCTCGAGGGGTTCTACTTCCCCGCCCACGTGAACGCGCTCGGGCGGGTCCGCGTCTACACCACCGGCCTCGCCATCCTGGTGAACACCGGCCGGCTGGAGGTGCACGCCCACAACGTCGAGACCCCGCAGGACATCACGCACCGGCGCCTCGACCTGTGGAAGGACCGCAAGCAGACGCGGATCTGCGCGCACATGCGCGTCACCCTGCCCGGCGGCTGCGGCCTGCACGTGTTCAACACCCACCTCTCCCTGCCCTCTCCGTTCGTGCGCGAGTTCTGGCAGCGCCGGGAGCGGATGGGCTGGGGGCCGAACCAGCTGCACGAGGCCCGGGCCCTGGCCGGCTTCGTGCGGCGGATGGCGGGGCGGGAGCCGTTCATCGTGTGCGGGGATTTCAACAGCCCGCCCGGCTCGCCGGTCTACCGCTTGCTCGCGGAGGAGGCGGGCTTCTCGGGGGCGCAGGCGACGCTCGGCCAGATCGACGGCGCCGACCCGCGCGCCTACCCCACCGCGGGCTTCCTCCGGCTGCGCATGCATCTCGACCACCTCTTCGCCGGCAACGGCGTCCGCTGGGTGGATCTCGACGGGACCGCCCGGTTCGGCGACCGCCGCAGCCCGTTCGCAGGCCTCTCCGACCACGTGCCGCTCATCGCCCGCTTCGAATGCCCGGGCGGCGTGGCCCGGCTCGCGCGAGCCTCGGCCGCGGGCGGCTGATCCCCCCGCGGGACGGCCCCATCGGTGCCCTGTTCGCGCGCCGCGTCATGGGCGAACCTGGGCGCGCAGGACGCCCGTCCGGAGGAACCCCATGCCCGAAGCCACCGAGAAGGCGACGAAGTTCCCGGCCGCGGAGCCGGAGAAGAGCCCACGCGCCTCCGTGCAGGAGCGCATCGACGCGCTCGAGGCAGGGGCGAAGAGGCGCCTCGACCACCTCCTCGAGTCCGGGAACGCCGGGCTCTCGCGGATCGACCACTTCCTGGAGCGCGTGTCGAAGGAGGACTGGACCCTCACCGGCATGCGCCGCCGCTTCGGCGAGCTGCGCAGCAAGGCCGAGAACGCCGGGACGAGCGCGCTGAAGCGGGTGGACGAGATGCCGGGCGAGGCGGTGTCGGCGCTCGCCACGGCCGGGCGCGCGCGGATCCAGGGCCTGTCGCGGGGGCTCTCCGCCATCGCGAAGCGGCTGGAGACGCCGCCCCCCGGCCCGCCGGGCGCGAAGTAGACGCGGCGCTAACTGAAACACTCGGTGGGAGGGCCCTGCCCGAGGTCCCCTCGCTCGCCGCGTCTCGGCGGCGAGCCTTCCGCCGGCAACCGTCCCCGACGTCGGCGCGGACGAGCCCGGGCCCGCGCGCTTGCTCACCGGGGCGCGGACCGCCACCGTCGAATCCGAAACCGTCTCCCCCGCGCCCGGAACCCCTGCGGCAACGCAAACCAGCCGGGCGCGTCCGGCCGGAAGGCAGCGGCTGGACCTGCGTTGCACCGCAGCTGCCAGGGAACCGGCAGGCCCTCGCCGACGGCTCGCTGCGCGCCGCGGCCCCGGGTCTCGCCGCGCCGGCGACCGCAGCCGCCGGCGGGACAGGGACCCGCGGGGGGCGTTGCCCGAGGGGCGGAGCGTTCGAGCGCGGGAGGTCTTCTTCGGTCGGGGATCGGACCGGCAGCGACGCCGGTCCAGCCGCTGCGATCCGGGTCGCACCGCAGCGTGCTGGCAGGGCGTCGATGCCGGCGGGAGCGGACGGAATCGGCGACCGCACCCTGTCCTGCGAGCTGCGGAGCGCCGAGGGGAACGCCTCCCCCGCGGGGCCCGTGGGCGGCCGAATCGAGCACCGCCGTTTAGAACCCCATCCCGTGGCAGGGGCCGCAGGCGCCCCAGCCGGTCGGCCCGCCCCAGGTCACGCTCGTCTGCTCGAGGTGGCACGAGGCGTTCGTGCAGGTCTTCGCGACCGGGTCGTAGGAGATGCTCCCGAGGTGCATCGAGAGCGTGGGGGCGGTGTACGGCCAGGTGCCGGGCGGGACGGGTTCCGGCTCGTACACGCCGTCCGGAGGCGCCGGGACGCCCGGATTCGCGTCGGTGAGCCAGATCGGCCTCGTCGGCGTGAAGGGCGAGGCCGGGAGCCCGACCATCCCCGCGGGGAGCGCCGTCCGGGGATCGAAGACGACGTCGATGCGGCCGTTCACGTGGCGGAGCGGGAGGACCCGGCCGCTCCCGGTGGGAGCCGCCGGATCGCCGGGGACGTGGCATCTGCCGCAGGCGTATCCGAGGGCGCCGCCGGGGATCTGGTAGTCGCCGTCGGTGTCGAGCCAGTAGAAGCCCGAGGGCCCCGACGACGCCGGGTCGGCCGTCTCGAAGTGGCAGGTCTGGCAGGTGATGGGCGAGGCCATCTGCTCCGGCCCCCACCAGTCCCCTCCGTGCTTGGAGGTGTGCCAGGGGCCGGGGAGCCCCCCGAAGTGGCCCGTCTCCCAGCCGTCGGCGTCGAGCTGCAGGTGCGTGTTGGCGTCGGCGGCGCCGGGTCCGCCCGACTCGTAGCGCGGCGGATTGCCGTGGCAGCCGCCGCAGCCCGGGCTCGCCCCGGAGGTCCAGGCCGGCGTGGGCCGGAAGGCGGGCGCGTCCTCGATCACGCCCGGCGCGGTGCGCACGCGCACCGCGATGCCCTTCCCGTTCGAGTGGCAGTAGACGCCGGAGCAGGTGCCGGTCGCCGGGTCCCAGGCGGCGGCCGGATCGTTCCGATCCTTGAGCGACCCGGTGGCCGCCGGGGGCGGGACGAGGTCCACCTCCCCCATCCCGTGCCGGGCCGGGTCCCCCGGGTGGCAGTGGCCGCAGCCGAAGGCGTAGGCCGGGCCGCCCGCCGGCACGAGGGCCTCGAGGATGCGCAGGTCCCCGTACTCGACCAGCGGCGGCGAGGAGGTGTCGCCGTAGTGGACGCGGTGCGCGCCGGTGTCGGGCGGGACCGGGTGGCACAGCCCGCAGGCGAAGCCGCCCGCGACGTCGAGGTCCCCGTTCACGTGCCGGCCGGCCGCGAGGTCGATGGTCCCGTCGCCACGGACCGTGTCGGGATGGCAGCCGGCGCATGCCGGCAGCTGCGGGTGCGGGAGCGGCGGCGGGGCGTCGTGGCAGGTGCCGCAGGCGGCCTCGGCGGCCCCGCCGGTCCAGAGCGGCGCGTGGTTCGAGCCGCCCGCGCCCAGCGTGGAGCCGTGGCAGTAGGTTCCCGAGCACCTGCCGGAGACCGGGTCGTAGCTCGCCGACATCGCGCCGCCGGCCGTGGCGAGCGGTCCGAAGACCGGCGCCGACTCCCCGTCCACGTGCGACCAGCCGGAGGCCGGGACCACGTGGCATTCGCCGCAGGCGACGGCCCCGCGGAGCAGGCCGTCGTGAAGGTGCGCCTGGTGGGCGCCCACGGCGGGGTCCGCAGGCGGCGCCAGGAGGCCGCGGGCCGTGCGCGGCGGGGCGGCGTTGCCCGCCTCGCCTCCGTGGCACCGCTGGCAGGGGTCGCGGCCGGGAGCGAGATCCCGCGCCGCGTCGCACGCGGCGAGCGCGGCCCCTGCGGCGAGCGCGAGGAGGGCGGACCTCATGACCCAGGTTGGACCCACCGGTGGAGCGCCGACCTTGACCGCGCTCAAGGCGGGCCGTCACACGGCGCGGTGACCGGACGCTATGCCGCACCGCCCTCCCGCGGAGCGTAGCCGGCTCGCGCGAGCAGGTTCTCCTCGTCGAACCAGAGGGCGCGCGCCAGCCGCTCCGCCATCTGGCGCTCCAGCGTGACCAGCGACGAGCCGGCCCAATCCCACAGGCGGTTCTGCGCCTCCCACAGGTCGACCACCAGGCCGAGCCGCTGCGCCAGCTCCAGGATGCCCACCAGCTCCGCGGCGCGGGTGGCCGGCGCGTTTCCGGCGAGCAGCCCGGCCAGGCGTCCCCGCACGAGCGCCTGCACGTCGCGCCGGACCGGCTCGAGGTGCAGCTTCGCCTCGAGCTTGCGGGCGAGCTCGACCGTCCGGGTGATCTCCGCCTCCGCCGCGGCCAGGTCGATCTTGCCCGCCACCGCGGTGCCCGTGACCTCGAGCAGCCTGCCGGTCAGCGTCACGTCGGCGGCCACCCGGAGCGGCCCGGGGACGTGCGAGTCCATCTCGCGCAGGAAGGTCATGAGCCGCAGGTTGTCCTGGAAGATCTCGCGGTAGCGCTCCTCGTGCCGCCGCAGGCTGTCGGCCAGGAGCAGATCGGCCACCCGGCGCCGCTCGTCGAGGAAGAGGTCGCGCAGGGAGTAGTCGTTCCCGGTGAAGAAGCGGTCCGCCTCGCGGAAGAGCCGCGCCAGCGGCATGTGCTCGAGCCGCCCGAAGAGCGCCCGTTCCACCTCGGCATGCTGCTCCGGGCCCTGGTAGGGCGTGAGGCCGCACCAGAAGTCGGCCGCCCCGAGGTGGACGACGCAGTAGAGCGAGTCGAGGGTGGCCCCGGTGAGGACGCTCTCGAGCCTGAGGCGGCCGAGGCAGATCCGGGCCGGGCCGGACTGCGCCCGCCGCCGCCCCTCGAGGCGGTAGCGGTAGCAGAAGACCTTGCCCTCGTCCGGGGCCCGGTGGGCCAGGCTCGAGATGGAGAGGTGCGCCCCCACCCCCTCCAGCGTGACCACGCTGGGCCGAACCAGGCGGTGGTAGACGGCCCGCCCGTTCCCCAGCTCGGGATCGTTGGACGGCGCCGCGGCCAGGGCCTCCTCGAAGTCGGCCTCCAGCTCGACGCCGCAGGCGTGGCGGGCGAGCTGGATGGCCCGCGCCGCGTACTTCAGGACCTGCACCGTCTCGATCCCGGAGATCTCGGCGAAGAACCAGCCGCAGCTCGTGTACATGAGCAGCGCCTGGCGCTCCATCTCCAGCAGGCGCAGCGCCTTGACCCACTCCTCGGGCCCGAGGGCGCGGCCCGCCTCCCGCTCCAGGAACTGGCGCGCCTCGCGGCGCTCGGGGTCGCGGAGCACCTCGGCGAATCGATCGCGCGCGCCCCACGGGTCGCGCAGCAGGGGGCCCGCCTCCCGCTCGAACAGTCCGTGCAGCCGGTCGCGCAACCCGTCCAGCGCGGCGCGGAGCGGCGCGCGCCAGGCCTGCCTCCAGCCGGGCCGCCCGCCCACCTCGCATCCGCAGTCGCTCCGCCATCGCTCGATCCCGTGGGCGCAGCTCCAGGAGGAGCCCTCGAAGATCTCCGCCTCCCATTCGACCGGCACGCGCTCGAGCGCCTGCGGGAAGTTCAGCACCTCCACGTCGCCGTCGGTCGCGAGCCTGCGGAGGGCCGCCGCCAGGACCTCGTCCCCGCCCTTCCGGTGGTGGCCCAGCGTCTCGCCGTCGAAGGCCACGGCGAGCACCTCGTCGTGCCCGCGGCCGGCGTCGAACCCCGCCCGCAGGGCCCGGAGCAGGGCGTCCCCCGACGCGAGCGCGTCGCCGAAGGCGATCGAGCGGGCGATGTGGCCGTCGTAGAAGAAGACCGTGATGTCGCGCTCGCCGCAGCGGACCCGGTACGGCCGCGTCGGGTCGAAGCGCGCCCCCGAGGCGTCGATCCAGTCGCCGCCGGGAGGGCGGACGCGGCGGGCCTGGTAGGGGGAGAGGACGGTGAAGCGCAACCCCTCCCCGGCGAGCGCGCCCAGGGTCTCGGTGTCGGCGGCGGTCTCGGGGAGCCACATCCCCTCCGGCGCGCGGCGGAACCTCCGGCGGAAGTCGTCCACTCCCCAGCGGATCTGGGTGAGCCGGTCGCGAGGCGAGCAGAGCGGCAGGATGGCGTGGTTGTAGCCCTGGGCGATGGCGTTGCCGTGGCCGCGCCGCTCCAGGCTGCGTGCGTCCGACCCGAGCACCTGGGCGTAGACGTCGGGGTGGTGGCGCTCCAGCCAGGCCAGGAGGGTGGGCCCGAAGTTGAAGGAGAGGTGCTGGTAGTTGTCGACGATGTCGAGGATCCGGTCGGCGCCGTTCTTGATCCGGGCCGCGCCGTTCGGCGCGTAGCACTCCTCGGCGATCCGCTCGTTCCAGTCGTGGAAGGGCTCGGCGGAGTCCTGGACCTCGATCTCCTCGATCCAGGGGTTCTCGCGGGGAGGCTGGTAGAAGTGGCCGTGGAGGCAGAGGAGGCGTCGCGTCATGGGGATCCCGATTCGGGGTCTTGCACGGAGGGCCCCGCCGAGGGAACACCCTTGGCGGGACGAGGAGGTGCACGGTGAAGGTCGCGCTCACCATCGCGGGATCCGATTCGGGCGGCGGCGCCGGCATCCAGGCGGACCTGCGCACCTTCGCCGCGCTCGGGGTGCACGGAACGTCCGCCCTGACCGCCGTCACGGCCCAGAACTCGGTGGGCGTCACGGCCTGGGCGGCCCTCGAGCCCTCCCTGGTGGCCGCGCAGGTGGAGGCGGTAGCCACCGACATGCCCGTGGCGGCCACCAAGACCGGCATGCTGGCCAACGCCGAGATCATCGCGGCGGTGGCCGACTGCGCCTCGCGGCTCCGCCTGGGACCGCTGGTGGTGGACCCGGTCATGGTGGCGAAGAGCGGCGACCGTCTCCTGGACGATCGGGCCGAGCGGGCGTACCTGGAGCTCCTCTTCCCCCTCGCCGCGCTGGTCACGCCGAACCAGCACGAGGCCGAGGTGCTGCTGGGCCGTCCGGTGCGCGACCTCGAGGCGATGCGCGCCGCGGCGAGGGACCTGGCCGCGCTGGGCGCCCGCGCGGTGCTGGTGAAGGGGGGCCGCCTCGCCGGCGACGCGGTGGACGTCCTCTTCGACGGGGAGCGGGTGGTGGACGTCCCCGCCCCCAGGGTCGAGACGGCCAACACCCACGGCACCGGGTGCACGCTCTCGGCCGCCATCTGCGCACGGCTGGCCCAGGGCGATCGCCTCCTCGACGCAGTCCGGGCCGCGAAGGCCTACCTGACCGAGGGGCTGCGGCGCTCCTTCGCGCCCGGCCGCGGCCGCGGGATCGTGGACCACCTGCACCCGCTGCGCCGGCCCTGAGGGCGCCCGCGCGGGTATCATGCGGGCGTGCCCCCACGCCGCCCGCTCCGCCGGAACGCCGCGCTCGCGCTGGCCGTCGCGCTCGCGGCCCCCGCACCTCACCGAGCGCGGTCCGGCCTCGTGCTCGGCGGCGCCGGACGGCTGCGCCGCGGAGCCCGAGGGCGGCCCGGCGGCCTTCGACGCCTGGGTGCGCGACGGAATGGTCTGGTGGGTCCAGGTCCGGACCGCCTCCGGGGCCGTCGGCTGGGCCGAGGGGCGGAAGCATTTCCGCGACGACGGCGGCTGCTAGCGCGCGTCCCGTACCGCCGGCCTCCACCGGACGCCCAGCTCGCGGAAGAGGAAGGTGAAGAGGTCGGCCTCCCGGGTGATCCTCTCCTCGAGCCCGCTCCCCACCCCGTGGCCGCCCCCCGTCGTCCGGAGGAGCACCGCCCGGCCCGAGGAGGTGGCCGCCTGCAGCCGCGCCGCCATCTTGCGGGCGTGGTAGGCGTCGACGCGCGGGTCCTTCTCGCCGGCGGTGAGCAGCACGGAGGGATACGGGACGCCATCGGTCACGGCGTGAACCGGCGAGTAGGCGCGCAGCGCCCAGAACTGGGTCGGGTCCTTCACCGTCCCGTACTCGGTGACGTTGTGCGCGCCGTTCGGGTGGAGCTCCACCCGGAGCATGTCGAAGACGCCCACCTCGGCCACCACGGCCCGCGCCAGGCTCGGGTGCTGCGTCAGGGCCGCGCCCATGAGGAGGCCGCCGTTCGAGCCGCCCAGCCAGGCCATGCGGCCGGGCCGGGTGTAGCCGCGCTCGACCAGCATGCGGGCCGCCGCGGCGAAGTCGTCGAAGACGTTCTGCTTGCGCGCGAGCATGCCGGCGCGGTGCCACTCCTCGCCGTACTCGCCCCCGCCGCGCAGGTGCGCCACCGCCCAGACGGCGCCCTGCTCCAGCCAGACGCGGCGCACGGCCCAGTAGGCGGGGACCTCGGAGATCCCGTAGCCTCCGTAGCCGTACAGCAGGGTCGGGTTGCTCCCGTCGAGCCGCGTCCCCTTCCTCCGGATCACCGACACCGGGATCCGCGTGCCGTCGGCCGAGATCGCGGTCTCGCGCACCACCTCGCAGTCGGAGAAGTCGGCCGGGGCGGGGGTGGCGAGGGCGGTGCGCCGCGCGGCTCCGGCCGCGTCGTCGGCCTTCCACCAGGCGGGCGGCTCCAGGTAGGAGGTGATCCGGAAGAGCATGCCGGCGCCGGCGCGGGCCACCTCCAGCACCGTCGAGACGGGCGGCACCGGCAGGTCGGCCAGGCGCCGGCCGGCGAGATCGTGGACCCTGACGCGGGAGGGTCCGCCGTCGATCTCGACGACGTAGAGGCGCGAGGCCGTCACCTCGAACCCGTCCACCGCCGCCTCGCCCTCCCCCACGATCGTCTCCGGGGCCGTCCCGGCTGGAGCGTCCGGCGGCAGCCGCAGGAGCTTCCCGCGGGGGGCGCCCTTCCGCGAGACGAGCCAGAGCGCGCCGTCCAGCCCGAACCGCCCCCTGGCGATCTCGTCCTCGAAGCGGGCGACGCGCCTCCACCCTCCCTGGGCGGACCGCAGGTACCACTCGAAGTCACCCCCGTCGCCGCGAGCCACGCGGGCGGTCACCGCCGTTCCCGCCGGGCTTGCCTCGAGCACGACCTGGGCGATCCTCGGCTCGGTGAACTCGCGTCCCAGCTCGTAGGCGTCCTCCGCCACCGGCCGGCCCAGACGGTGGAACCAGACCTGCTGGTAGAAGGGGAGATCGGCCTCCGGCCGCTCGCCTGGCGCCGGATAGCGCGTGTACCAGAAACCGCTCCCGTCCCGCGCCCAGGCCAGGCTGCCCCCCGCCGTCCCCCCGTTCACCCGGGGGATCCGGTCGCCGACCTCCTTGCCGGCCGCCACGTCGAACACGTGCACGGTGCCGTCCTCGGTGCCGCCCCTGGAGAGCGACACGGCCACGAGCCGGCCGTCGGGCGAGGGCACGAAGAAGTCGATGGTGGTGGCGCCCTCCCGGTCGAGCGCGTTGGGATCGACCAGGGTCCGCTCCGACGCCGCGTCGTCCACCGACCCGATCGCCACGAGGCGCGGCTGCTGCTCGGGCGGCCGCCAGGCCAGGCCGAACAGCGTCCCGCCCGCCTCGACCAGGTCGAACCAGCGCGGCGAGGGGGCGGTCATCACCTGCTTCACGCGGGCGCGGACGGCCCGCGCCGACGGCGACGCGTCGAGCCAGGCCCGCGCGTGCGCGTTCTGGGCGTCGGTCCAGGCCCGCACCTCCGGGCTCTTCCCGTCCTCGAGCCAGCGATAGGGATCGACGATCCCGACCCCGTGGTAGACGTCGGAGACGGGCCGCTGGGCGGTGGCGGGCGGCGAGGCGGCCAGGGCGAGCGCGAGGGCGAGCGGGATCATGGCGCGTACCTCCGGGCGGCAGAATCTAGGCCTTCCCCCGGCCGCCCGCCACCCCGAAACCGACCGGGCGTGCGCGGCACGGTATATCCTCGCCACATGGCCCGGCAGCCCAGCTCGAGATCGTGCTTCGTCTGCGGCCGCGAGAACCCGGGCGGCCTGCGAACGGCCTGGGAGAGCGACCGCGAGGCCGGCGAGGTGCGGGCGACCGTGTCCATCCCCGAGCGGTTCAACGGCTACCCGGGCGTCGTGCACGGCGGGATCGTCACCGCCCTGCTCGACGAGGCGGTGGTGCGGACGGGCCTCCTGGACGGCGGATTCGACGACCTGCTCGTCACCGCGCGGATCGAGGTCTCCTTCCGCCGTCCCATCCCCACGGACACCCCCGTCACGGTGGTGGCGCGCCTCCTCCAGCGAACGGGGGCCCGCGCCCGGGCGGAGGCCGAGGTCCGACTCGCCGACGGCGCCGTGGCCGCGCGCGCCGAGGCCCTGCTGGCGAGGCCGCCCCCCGAGGTGGCCGCCGGCTGGGCGGCCGAGCGCCCCTTCTGGCGAGTGGACGAGCCATGACCGGCGACGTCCGGCTCCGGCGTCTGGGCCAGGCCGACCTGCCCCTCTGCCTGGCGCTCGCGCGCGAGCGTGGATTCTCCGGCGGCGCGCCGGCCTGGCGCCTCGCCTTCGCGGCGGGCGAGATCCACGGCGCCGAGACGGCGGACGGGTCGCTGGCGGGCGCGGCGGTGCTCCTCCCGTTCGCCGGGCGGGTCGCCTCGCTGGCGGTGGCGGTGGCTCCCCGCCGGGAGCGGCGCGGGATCGCGCGCGCGCTGGTCGCTCACGCGCTGGCCGCCGCCGGGACCGCCGACGTGCAGATGCACGCGCCCGGCGCGGCGCTGGCCTTCTGCGAGCGCGTGGGCTTCCAGGTGGTGGGCGCGACCGTCCGCTTCGCCGGCGCCCCGCGGGGATCGGCGCCGTCTCCGCGCGGCCTCGCCCTTCGCCCCGTCGGCGGCGCCGATCTGGCCGGCATCCTGGCCCAGGACGAGATCGCCTTCGGCGCTCCCCGGCGCACGCTGCTCGAGGCCCTCCTGCCGGCGTCCGCGCGGGTGGCGCTCGCCACCGGCGGAGGGCGTCCGGTCGGCTACGGCGTGGCCTGGGAGGACGGCGACGCGGTCGCGATCGGGCCCATCGTGGCGGAGGACCCGGCCGCCGCGCTCCTCCTGGCCGGCCACCTCGCCGCCGGCCACGCCCTCCCGGTCCGCGTGGACGTCCCGGCCGACCGCGCGCCGATGCTGGCCTGGGCGCGTGGCGCGGGGCTCTCCCGGCTGGGAACGGCCGCGCTCCTCTCCCGCGGCGGCCGCCCCCTCCCCGGCCGGCGTGAGCGGATCCACGCCCTGGTCACGGCGTCGCTCGCGTGAGCGGGCCTGTCGGCGAACGCCCCACACCGCCTCCGTGACGAAAATGGGTCCCGCGTCCCGCACGCGGGTGATGTCGAGAACGCCCACCGCCCCATCGCCGGGCGATTTCGCAGGACCGGAATCCGGGAGCTTGCGCGCGCGCCGGGTGGCACGCGGATCGCACGCACGATCGGTCGAGGAGCGAGAGCCATGACCGAGCACGATCGCTGTCCGATCTGTCAGGCCGGTGAGATGGCCCGCGGCGAGGGCCGTCTGGATCAGAGCGGCTACACCTACCTCCCCACCACGCTCTGGTCCTGCGCGATCTGCGGCTACGCGCGGTTCGAGCCGGCGCTGGCGGCACACTGGCGCCCCATGGAGACGGCCGCGGCCCTGCCGCTCGTCCTCCCGGTGCGCCGGGCCGCCTGAGAGGTCGCCGGACCCGGCGGCGGCTCGCCGCGGGGCGAGCCGGAACGTGGATCCGTCGCGCCGGGCGTGCTCTCCTCCCCCCGATGGTCTCCCGCGTCCTCCGGGTGGCGCTCCTGCTCGGCCTGGCCGCCGCGCTCCTC
>DATIUR010000147.1:0-8316 GCA_035466675.1 Anaeromyxobacteraceae bacterium
CAAGGCGAAGGGGGCCGAGGCGCGCCACGCCGGCGTGGACCGCCACCCCGAGCACCGCGCCGGCCGGTAGCCCGATCAGGACCTCCGGGGCCCATCCTGGCCCGGCGTAGATCCGGGTCGCCACGGCGGCGAGCGCGAGCGGCAGGGCGATCAGGCCGCCCCAGCGGTACCGCCCGAGGGCGTGGCCCGCGAACGTGGCGGCAAAGAGCACGGTCCCGGCCGGGAACCCGTGCCGGAGGACCGGGGCGAGCGCCCCGGACGAGGCGGCGGCCTCCCCGGCCACCCGCGGCGCCGACCACGCCCCCCGCAGCAACGTGAGGGCGAGCGCCTCCCCCGCCAGGACGACCGCCACGGGCAGGAAGGCGCGCAGGGCGCTCGGCACGTCCCGCTCCATCCAGGCGTGGAAGGCGAGGGCGACCAGGACGAGGACCCACAGGTCCACCAGCGCCCCCAGGACGGCCATGGGGAGATCGAGCCAGCGCGCCTGCACCGCGCGGTGGACCGCCTCGAAGACGTCCTGGGGCAGGACGGGGGGCATCGCGCGCCGGAGCGGGAGCGCTAGCCCTCCTTCGCGCCCTTCTTCCCTGCCTTCTTCTCGGCCGCGCCCTTCCCGGCCTTGCCCGCCTTCTCGGGCTTCTCGCCCTTCTCGGCCCTGGGAGCCTTGCCCTTCTCCTTCTTCTCGGGCTTCTCCTTCCTGGCCTTGTCCGGCTTCGCCTCGGGGGCGGGGGCCTCCTTGCCCTTCGCCTTCTTGCCCTTCTCCTCGGCCGCGGGGGCCTCGGTCCGCTCCACCAGCTCGATCACGGCCAGCTCGGCGTTGTCGCCGTGCCGGCGGCCCACCCGGACGACGCGGGTGTACCCGCCCGGCCGGGCCTTGAAGCGGTCGGCGATGGGGCCGAACAGCTTCTCGATCACCTCCGCGTCGCGGACGTCGCGGTGGGCGATGCGCCGGGCGTGGGGCGTGCCGCGCTTCCCCAGGGTGATGATCTTGTCGGCGATGCGCCGCAGCTCCTTCGCCTTGGGGGTGGTGGTCTCGATGCGCTCGTGGCGCAGGAGCGAGGTCACCATGTTGCGGAACATGGCCGTGCGGTGCTCGGTGGTGCGGTCGAGCCGGCGGCCGGCTACGCGGTGCTTCATCTCGGTGCCTCCTTCGCGTGGCGCCCGCTAGACCTTGGGCGGCTGCGGCGCGCTCTTGGGCGGCCAGCTGTCGAGCTTCATCCCCAGCGACAGGCCCATCTCGGCCAGGATCTCCTTGATTTCCTTGAGGGACTTGCGGCCGAAGTTCTTGGTCTTGAGCATCTCGGCCTCGCTCTTGAGGACGAGGTCGCCGATGGTCTTGATGTTCGCGTTCTGCAGGCAGTTGGCGGAGCGCACCGAGAGCTCGAGCTCGTCCACCGACCGGAACAGGTTCTCGTTGAGCTTCTGCTCCTCGACCGGCTTCACCTCCTCGGCCGGCTCCTCGGTCTCGTCGAAGTTGATGAAGATCGAGAGCTGCTCCTTCACGATCTTGGCGGCGTAGGCGACCGCGTCGGCGGGTGCGACCGAGCCGTCGGTCCAGACCTCGAGGGTGAGCTTGTCGTAGTCGGTCTGCTGCCCCACGCGGGCGTTGGTGACCTGGTAGTTCACCTTCCGGATGGGGCTGAAGAGGGCGTCCACCGGGATGGTGCCGATGGGCGCCCCGGCCACCTTGTTGCGATCGGCCGGCACGTAGCCGCGGCCGCGCCGGGCAGCCATCTCCATCCGGATCCGGCCGCCCTCGCTCACGGTGAGGATGTGGTGGCCCGGGTTCAGGATCTCGACCTGCGGGTCTGCCAGGACGTCACCGGCCTTGATCTCCCGGGGCCCCTCCGCCTCGATCCGGAGCGTCTTCACCTCGTTGGTGTGGATCTGGAGGAGGACCTCCTTGAGGTTGAGGATGACGTCGGTGACGTCCTCCGCCACCTCGGGGATGGTCATGAACTCGTGCTCGACCCCCTCGATCTTCACGGACGTGATGGCGGCGCCCTGCAGGCTCGACAGCAGCACGCGCCGCAGCGAGTTGCCGAGGGTGATCCCGAAGCCGCGCTCCAGCGGCTCGGCCACGAACTTGCCGTAGGTGTTGGAGAGGGTCTCCTGGTCGACCGTGAGCCCCCGGGGCTTGATCAGGTCGCGCCAGTTCTTCGTTACGATCGCTTCCGCTGCCATGGGCTGTGCCTCCTCGCGCCGCCGCCCCCTCCCCGCCTCCGCTCAGCCATGCGGTGCGGGGACCCGTGGGGCGCGCGACGCCTTCGAATGGAACGGGCCTCGACGAGCCCCGATCCGTGTGTGTCCTCGATGCTCCCTACTTCGAGTAGAGCTCGACGATGAGCTGCTCCTGGATGGGCATGGTGACGTCCTCGCGCGAAGGAGTCGCCTTGACCGTGCCCTGGAAGCCGCCCTTGTCGAGCTCGAGCCACTGGGGAACCCCGCGGCGGTCCACCGCCTCGAGGGCCTCGCTCACCCGGGCCACCTTCCGCGACCGCTCCCGGAGCGCCACCACGTCGCCCGCCCGAAGCCGGAAGCTGGGAACGTTCACCTTGCGGCCGTTCACCTGGAAGTGGCCGTGGCGGACGAGCTGCCGCGCCTCGTTGCGCGTGTCGGCGAAGCCGAGGCGGAAGACCACGTTGTCGAGGCGCAATTCCAGGTTCTGGAGAAGGTTCTCGCCGGTCTTGCCCTTGGCGGCGGCGGCGGCGTGATAGGCGTGCCGGAACCCGGCCTCGAGCAGGCCGTACATCCGCTTCACCTTCTGCTTCTCGCGCAGCTGCACGCCGTACTCGGAGAACTTCACGCGCCCCTGGCCGTGCTGCCCCGGGGGGTACGGGCGGCGCTCGATGGCGCACTTGTCCGTGTAGCAGCGGTCGCCCTTCAGGTACATCTTGAGGTTTTCGCGGCGGCAGAGCCTGCACACGCTGTCGCTGTAGCGGGCCACTTCGTATCTCCTGTCAGACGCGGCGGCGCTTCGGGGGCCGGCAGCCGTTGTGCGGGATGGGGGTGACGTCGCGGATGAGGGTGATCTTGAGCCCGGCGGACGAGAGGGCGCGCAGGGCCGACTCCCGACCCGCGCCCGGCCCCTTCACCACCACCGAGACCGTCCGCAGCCCGTGCTCCATGGCCTTGGCGGCCGCATCGCCGGCGGCCACCTGGGCGGCGAACGGCGTCGACTTCCGGGAGCCCTTGAAGCCGCGGGCCCCGGCCGAGGACCAGGCGATCACGTTCCCGGAGACGTCGGTGATCGTGATCATGGTGTTGTTGAAGGTCGAGGCGATGTGGACGATGCCCATGGCGATGTTCTTCTTCACCCGCTTCTTCCCCTTCTTCGGGGTGACGGGCGAGGCGGTGACGGGCTCCATGCCGCCGAGGTTCGGAACCGAGGGGGCGGCGGCCTCCTCCTTCTTCGCCGGCTTCTCCGGCGCCTGCTGCGGCTTCTCTTCGGCCACTCGTCGCTCCTGCTCGTTCTGGGTTTTCCGCTAGGTCTTCGGGGCCGGCGCCGCGGGGGCCGCGGCGGCCGGGGCCTTGCGCACGATGCCCTTCTTCGGGCCCTTGCGCGTGCGGGCGTTGGTGTGCGTGCGCTGGCCGCGGGCCGGCAACCCCTTGCGGTGGCGAAGGCCGCGGTAGCAGCCGAGATCCATCAGCCGCTTGATGTTCATCGACACCTCGCGGCGCAGGTCACCCTCGACCTTCACGTTCTGCTCGATGGTCTCGCGGATCCGGCGGACCTCGTCGTCGGTGAGGTCCTTGGTGCGGGTGACCGGCGCGACGCGGGCGCGCTCGAGGATCAGGCCGGCGGTGGTCTTGCCGATGCCGTGGATGTACTGGAGCGACACCTCGATCCGCTTCTCGCGGGGGAGGTCGACGCCGGCGATTCGAGCCATTCTTCTCTCCGTGACGAAGCGCGAGGGCGCTAGCCCTGGCGCTGCTTGTGGCGGGGGTTGGCCGGGCAGATGATGCGCACCGTGCCCCTGCGCCTCACCACCTTGCACTTGTCGCAGATCTTCTTGACCGACGCGCGGACCTTCATGTTCGGCGCCTCCGACCCCTTGCTCCTCGAGAGAAAGAAACCCCGCCGCGTCCGGGCGCCGGGCACCCGGCGGCGCGTTCTCCAGCCGCCCGGATTCTCCCGGCTTTCCCGGGCGACCGCCCCTCTCCGAGCGGGTTTGCGAAGGGGGCCTATTAACACAGGAGTTTTCCGCGCGCAAGGTCCGGATGCCGCGCCGGACGCGACCCGCCGGGGATGGCGGAGCGAGGCGCCCGCGCGCCCGGCGAGGTCATGGGCCCCACAGCCCGCCCGGCCGGAACGTGAGGATTTCCGGGCCGTTTTCGGTCACCGCCACCGTGTGCTCGAAATGGGCCGAGAGCCTGCGGTCGGCCGTGACGGCCGTCCACCTGTCGGCCTGCATGGCCACCTCGGGTCCTCCCGCGTTCACCATGGGCTCGATGGCGAGCACCATGCCCGGCCTGAGCCGTGCCCCCGTCCCGGCCCGGCCGAAGTTCGGCACGCGGGGCGGCTCGTGGAGCCGGCGCCCGATCCCGTGCCCGACGAAGTCCCGGACCACCGACATGCCGCCCGCCCCCACGTGTCCCTCGATGGCCGCGCCGACGTCGCCCAGGGTCGCGCCGGCCCTGGCGGCGGCCACGCCCCGCTCCAGCGCGCCGCGCGCCACCGCGAGCAGGCGGCGCGCCTCCTCCCCCACCCGGCCGACCGGCACGGTGAAGGCGGAGTCGCCGTAGAAGCCGTCCAGCACGGCGCCGAAGTCGAGCCCCACCACGTCGCCCTCGCGGAGCACGCGCCGCCCGGAGGGGATCCCGTGCACGCCCTCCTCGTTCACCGAGCCGCTGACGGCGGCGGGGTACCCCTGGTAGCCGAGGAAGGCCGGCTCCGCCCCGCGCGCGCGCGTGCGCGCGCGGGCGAGCCGGTCGAGATCCCCGGTGGTGGTTCCCGGGACGGCCGCCTCCACCAGCTCGGCCAGGACGTCGTGCACGACCAGGCAGGCCTCGCGGATCCGCGCGATCTCCTCCGCGCTCCGGATCGCGATCCGCTCGTCGGCCCGGGCGTCCATGACGGGGCCGCTAGCGGCCGAGCGCCTTCCGGGTGGCGGCCAGGATCGCCTCGGGCGTGCCCACCCCCGCGACCTCGGTGACGAGGTCCTTCTCCCGGTAGTGTCGCTTGAGCGGCTCGGTCTTCCGCGCGTACTCCTCGAGCCGCCGGCGGACCGTCTCCTCCCGGTCGTCGTCCCTCTGCACGAGCGCCGTCCCGTCCCGGTCGCAGCGACCGGCCTGGCGGGGCGGGTTCTGCGTGACGTGGTAGACCGCGCCGCACTGCGGGCACGAGCGGCGCCCGCTCATGCGCTCGACCAGGACGTCCTCCGCCACGTCGTAGGAGAGGACGCGGCCGATCGACCGGCCCAGCGAGGCGAGCAGGCGGTCGAGGTACTCCGCCTGCGGGACCGTGCGCGGGTAGCCGTCCAGGAGCAGGCCCTCCGCCACGTCCGGGCGGGAGAGGCGCTCCTTCACCATCGCGTTGGTGACGTCGTCGGTGACGAGGCCGCCCGCGTCCATGATGGCCTGCACCTTCCTGCCGATCTCGGTCCCGCGCGCCTTGTGGTCGCGGAACATGTCCCCGGTCGAGACGTGCGGGATGCCCAGCTCCGCCGAGAGCAGCTTGGCCTGGGTCCCCTTCCCCGCGCCGGGCGGGCCGAGCAGGATCAGGATCACCGTCGAGCCTCCCCTCCGGGCCCTGTGGCGCCGCCCGGGAGCCGCGCGTCAGGCGCTGGCGGGCTGCCCGGTGGTCATCCGGCGGCCGCGGATGCGGGGCCCGCGCGGGCCGGTGAAGCCCTCGTAGTGCCGCGTGATGAGGTGTCCCTCGATCTGCTGCACGGTGTCGAGCGCCACGCCCACCACGATGAGGAGCGAGGTCCCGCCGAAGTAGAACTGGACCTGGAACCAGTCCGTCACGAGGTTCGGCAGGACGCAGATGGCGGCCAGGTAGACGGCGCCGCCGAAGGTGACGCGCGAGAGCACGTGGTCGATGTACTCGGCCGTCTTCTTGCCCGGCCGGATGCCCGGGACGTAGCCGCCGTACTTCTTCAGGTTGTCGGCGACGTCCGCCGGGTTGAAGGTCACGGCCGTGTAGAAGTAGGCGAAGAAGACGATCAGGAGCACGTAGATCGTGTTGTAGATCCAGGTGCCCGGGCTGAGCGCGTTGGCCACCGCCTGCAGGCCGGGCATCCAGCCCCCCAGGGTGGTCGGGAAGATGAGCAGCGAGGAGGCGAAGATCGGCGGGATCACGCCCGAGGTGTTCACCTTGAGCGGCAGGTGCGTGGACTGGCCCCCGTACAGCTTCCGGCCCACCACGCGCTTCGCGTACTGGATGGGGATGCGCCGCTGCCCGCGCTCCACGAAGACGATGAGGCCCACCACCACCAGCATGAGGCCGAACAGGGCCACCAGCTTGAGCGGCTCCACGCCCGCGCCGGTCTGCATCTGGCGCCAGGTGGTGATCACCGCCGACGGGACGCGCGCCACGATGCCCGCGAAGATGACGAGCGAGATGCCGTTGCCGATGCCGCGCTCGGTGATCTGCTCGCCCATCCACATGATGAAGGCGGTCCCGGCGGCGAGGGAGAGCATGGTCAGGACCTGGAAGGGCAGTCCCGGGACGCCCACCACCGGCGTGCCGCTGTTGTCGGTGAGGGACTCGAGGTAGCGCGCGATCCCGTAGCCCTGGACCGCGGAGAGGATCACGGTGCCGTAGCGGGTGTACTGGGTGATCTTCCGCCGGCCCAGCTCGCCCTCCTTCTGCAGCTTCTCCAGGGCGGGGATCACCACCGTGAGCAGCTGCAGGATGATGGAGGACGACACGTACGGCATGATGCCGAGCGCGAAGATGGAGAGCTGCTCGAGCGCACCGCCGGAGAAGAAGTTCAGCATCCCCAGGAACCCGGCGCCCTGCCGCACCACGTTCTGCATCACCTGGCGATCGACGCCCGGGGTCGTGACGAAGATGCCGAGCCGGTAGACGGCCAGCATCCCCAGGCTGAAGAAGAGCCGCTTCCTCAGCTCCGGGATCCGGAAGATGTTGGTGAACGCGCTCGCCGCCATGCCGGTCCTCGGGTCCCTTCGCCGCGGGGCTCTCTCGCTCAGCCCTGCTTCGCCTGTGCCCGCCGCTCCGCCTTCGCCTTTTCGCCCATGGTGACGGGCCGCGGCAGGATCTCCACGCTCCCGCCGGCCTTCTCGAGGGCGGCGCGCGCACCCGCGGTGACGCGGTGCACCTTGAGGCTGACCGCGCTCGTCAGCTCGCCGCCGGCCAGCACCACCACGCCGTCCCGGTTGCCGCGGATGAGGCCGGCGGCCTCGAGGACGGCCGGGTCCACCGTCCCGGAGAGGCCCTGGAGATCGCCCACCTTGACCTCCTCGTACTCGCGCCGGTTGCGGGGCTTGAAGCCGAACTTGGGAAGCCGCCGCTGCAGCGGCATCTGGCCGCCCTCGAACCCCTCGAACCGCATGTTTCCGGTGCGAGCCTTCTGCCCCTTGCCGCCGCGGCCGGCGGTCTTGCCGAGGCCGGAGGCCTGGCCGCGGCCGACCCGCGTGCGCTTCCGGTTCGCGCCCTTCGGCGCCTTGAGCTGGTGGAGCGACATGGAAAGTCCTTCCTTCTAGCACGGGGCGCGCGCGCCTACGAGCGCGCCGCCGCCTTCTTCCTCGCCTTGCGACCGGCCGGCGGGGGCGCGTCCAGGCGCTCCCAGGAGACGAGGTACGAGACCTTGTCGATCATCCCCATGGTCTGCGGCGTGTCGGGGAGGACCTTGGTGGAGTCCCGCTTCTTGAGGCCCAGGCCCGCCACGACCACCCGGTGCTTCTCCGGGCAGCCGGCCAGGCCGCGGACCAGCTTCACCTTGATGGCAGCCACGTTCGTCCTCCTACTCGCCCTGCGGCGCGCCGCCGAGCTCGGCGACTTCCTTGCCCCGCAGCCGGGCCGCCGCCTCGGGGGACCGGAGCCGCTTGAGGCCGGCCACGGTGGCCTTGATGACGTTGTGCGGGTTGCGCGATCCCTGGCTCTTGGTGAGCACGTTGCGCACGCCCGCCGCCTCGAGCACCGCGCGGACCGAGCCGCCGGCGATGACGCCGGTGCCCTCGCCCGCCGGCTTGAGCAGCACCCAGCCCGCGCCGTAGTGGCCCAGCACCTCGTGCGGGATGGTGGTGCCCTGCAGCGGCACGCGGAACAGGTTCTTCTTGGCCTGGTCGCCCCCCTTGCGGATCGCCTCGGGGACCTCGTTCGCCTTGCCGAGGCCGACGCCCACGTGGCCG
>DATIUR010000148.1:0-6943 GCA_035466675.1 Anaeromyxobacteraceae bacterium
AGAAGAGCTGGGTGTGCACCGCGGCGAAGTACGACGTGCCCATCTTCACCTCCTCCCCGGGCGACTCCTCCATCGGCATGAACGTGGCGGCCATGAAGCTCCGCGGCGGCGAGACCACGGTGGACCCGGACCTGGACGTGCTGCTCTCCACCGCCATCGTCTACGACGCCGAGGTGAACGGCGTGGTGGTGCTGGGCGGCGGGTCGCCCAAGAACTTCTACCTGCAGACCCAGCCCACCCTCTGGCAGATCCTGGACCTGAACCGCGGCGGCCACGAGTACGTCCTGCAGATCTCCACCGACTCGCCGCAGTGGGGCGGCCTCTCCGGCGCGACGCCCTCCGAGGCCATCAGCTGGGGCAAGGTGCAGGCGAACCTGCTGCGGAACCACGTGGTGGTCTACGCCGACTCGACCATCGCCGCGCCCATCGTCTTCGCCCACGCCCTCTCGACCCGCAAGAAGCGCGAGCCGAAGCGGCTGCAGCGGCGTCTGCCGGCGCTCTACCAGAAGCTGCGCCGGGCGCACGAGCGCAAGCACCCGGGCGCGGGCGCCCTCCCGGAGATGCGCGCGGCGGGCAGGACGAAGCCCGCCGGGGGCCGCGCCCGGTCGCGCCGGTGAGAGGCGGGGCCGCTCAGGGCGTGCCCGCCCCCGGCGTCCGCCCCGGCGTCGTTTGACGTGGCCACATGCGTCCGTTAATGTGACCACATGAACGTGGGCGTCCGGGCGCTGAAGGAGCGTCTCTCCGAGTACCTGGAGCGGGCCGCCCGCGGCGAGCTCATCGTGGTGACGGACCGGGGCGAGCCGAAGGCCATCCTCGGCCCGGTGCCGGGTCGGCTCGAGCTCGAGCGCGGCGTCGCCGAGAGCTGGATCCGGCCGGGCAGCGGCGAGCCCCCGCGGCCGGCGCGCCGGTTCAGGGCCCGCGGGGCCACGCTCGAGGCGCTCCGCGACGACCGGGGGGACTGAGCGGCCGTGCCCCTCTACGTCGACACGAGCGCGCTGCTCAAGCGCTACGTGGACGAGCCCGACAGCGAGCGCTGCGAGGCTCTGCTACTCGCCGACCCGGTCTGGGTGACCGGGCGCCACACCTCGGTGGAGGTCCGGCGCAACCTTCCGCGGCTCCTCGAGGGCGAGCCGCTCGCCGTCGCGCGCGAGCAGTTCGCGACGGACTGGCGCCGGATGAACGTCGTCGAGCTGGACGAGCACACCTGCGAGATCGCGGCCGACGTCGCGGAGGCCACCGGTGCGCGCACGCTCGACGCCCTCCACCTGGGCGCGCTGAGCCGTGCGGGGAAGGGGGCGCTGTCCCTGCTCACGTTCGACGTCCGGCTCGCCCAGGCCGGCCGCGCGCTCGGCGTGACGGTCCTCGGCGCGTAAGAGCACGTCCCGCAACCCGTGGCCTGCCAGGAGCGGCCCCGCCGCCTGCGGGCGGCGTCGCCCACCGGCGGACGGCGGAGCCCGCCGACGGGCGGCGTCGCCCGCCCTCAGCTCGCCGGCCGGAACTTCCGGTACTGCATCCCGGCGGCGACGGTGGTGAGGGGCGCGCCCTCCCCCTGCACCCCGGCGTCCACCACCTTGCCGACGACGACGAGGTGGTCGCCCGCCTCGTGCACGGCCGAGAGCTCGCAGTCGAACCAGGCCAGCGCGTCCGCGAAGATGGCCGCGCCGGTGCCCCCCTCCCGCGTCTTCACGGCCCCGAGCTTGTCCTCGCCCGCCATGGCCTGCCGGGCGAAGTGGCCGGCGATCTTCTGTTGCCCCTCCCGGAGGACGTTCACGGCGAAGTTCCTCGTGCTGCGGAGGAAGTCCACGCTGTAGTGCAGCTTGTCGACGGCGAACATGAGCTGCGGCGGCTCGAAGGAGGCGGGCGCGATCCAGGAGACCGTGAGGCCGTTCTCCACCCCCCCTCTTCCCACCGTCACGACCGTCACCACCAATGGAAGCTTCCGCAGGACCTCGGTGAACTGCTCGCCCTTCATGCGCGCCCTCCTCGTCGCGGGGGTGAACGCTACTTGAATCGCGTCCGAGCCACTCGAAGTCAACGTGCTTCGCGCAGCCCCGGATGGGCCGCGGCGTCACCGCGCCGGCGCCCGGTCCGCCTCCTCCCGCTCCAGGAGCCGGTCCACCAGCGCCCGCAGCTCCGGGTCGGAGGCGAGCCGCTCCGCCTCGGCCTCCCGGCCGGCCGCATCGCCGCCCCCCTCGGCCAGCGACCGGATCCGCGGGTCCTGGAGCAGGCGCCTCGCCTCCTCGTGGCGCCGCACGCGGCCCGGGTCGCGCAGGACCTGCAGGAGACGCTCGAGCTTCCTCGCCGCCGCGGCGTCCACCCGCGCGAGCAGGTTGTGCTCGCGGGCGAGGCCGGCGAACTCGCTCCCCCGGGGGTCCACGCGGATCGGGCCCACCCCCACCGGCCCGCCCGCCAGGGCCAGCGCCGAGAGGAGCACCCAGGCCGCCAGCGCGCCCTTGGCGCCGCCCAGGAGCGCCCCCAGGGCGCGGTCGCCCGGGCCGTGCATCATCTGGGAGAGCCCGCGGGCCCTGAGCAGGAGGCCGCCCGCCAGCGTGACGAGCGCGAACGTGCCGGCGAAGAGCAGCACCGCCGCCGCGGGGCGGGCCAAGAGGTCGGGGAGCGCGCGGGAGAGCCCGCGCGCCACCGGCGCCGAGAAGTGGCGTGCGGCCAGCCAGCCCAGGAGCACGCCCGCCAGCGAGACCCCCTGCCGCAGCGCGCCGGAGGCGGCGCCCAGCAGCGCGGCCAGGACGAGGAAGGCGAGGACGGCGAGGTCGAGCGTCAACGCGAAGCGCTCACTTGATGCGGAACTGCTCGCCCTTCGGCCGGGTCTTCTCGATCTCCTTCTGCACCGCGGCGAGCTGGTCCTTGAACTTCTGGTTCGCCGGCTCGTACATGAGCGCGCTCTTCAGGGCGCGCTCGGCCGCCTCCCAGCGGCCCGCCTGGATGTCCACCAGCGCCGAGGCGTAGAGCTTGCGGCCGTTCGGGGTCTGCCCGAGCTGCTCCTCCAGCTTCCGCTTCTGCTCCTCCTTCACCGCAGCCTCCTCGGCCTCGGTGAAGCGGAGCTTCTTCATCCGGTCGGGACCGGTCACGTCCTGCAGGTAGCGGGTGCGCTTGCGGTCGTCGCGCAGGACCGTGTAGGCCTCGTTGATGCGGCGGTAGATGCGACCGACCATGTCGCGCAGCACGGGGTCGGGGGCGGCGGCGAAGCGGTCCGGGTGGTAGGCCCGCGACTCCCGGTAGTAGGCGGCCTTGATCTCCGCCGGCGAGGCGCCCTGCGGGATCTTGAGCACGCCGAAGTAGTCGATCTGGTCCAGCGCGCCGGCCAGGGCCTGCACCTCGGCGAGGAACTGGGGATCCATCGTCGCCCTCCCACCGGGCCGCTACGCGGCGCGCCCGCGCGCCAGCTCGATCTCCGCGTTCTGGTCGATCGCCTTCCGGATGTCCTGCTCGGAGAGGCCGGAGGAGAGGTTGATGGTGGTGGAGGCCTTCTGGCCGGTCTCGAGGTCGGCGGCCGACACGTTCACGATGCCGTTCGAGTCGATCTCGAAGGTGACCTGGATCTGCACCTCGCCGCGGTAGCCGATCCGGAAGCCCGTGAACTCGAACTCGCCCAGCATCTCGCACCCCTCGGCGCGGTTCGACTCGCCCTGGTAGACGCGGATCCGGACCCGGTCCTGGCCGTCGCGGCTGGTGGTGAAGGTCTTCGACTTCTCGATGGGGATGGGCGTGTTCTTGTCGATGATCTTCTCGGTGAAGCCGCCCACCGTGCCGACCCGCAGGGAGAGGGGCGTCACGTCGAGGAGGTAGCTGGCCTGTCCCCTCTCGGCGGCGCGCGCGTTGAGGAGCGCGTTCGCCTGGATGGCGGCGCCCATGGCCACCACCTCGTCCGGGTCGATCCCGGTCATCGGTTCCTGCTGGAAGTAGTGCCGGACGCTGTTCCGGATGATGGGGAGCCGGGTCGGGCCGCCCACCAGGATCACCGCGTCGATGTCCCCGGCGGTGAGCCGCGCCGACTGGAGCGCCTCGTCGCACACCTTGAAGGTGCGCTGGACGAGGTCCATCACCATCCGGTTGAACTGGTCGGCGCTGAGCTTGTGGGCGAGGTCGAGCACGTCGCCCTCCGGGGACTGGCAGATGCCCGGGACGTGGATCTGCGCGGCGCCCTCCCGCCCGACCTGGATCTTCGCCTGCTCGCCGGCCTCCTTGAGCATCTGCAGGCAGAACTTGTTCTGCCGGAGGTCGAGGCCGTGCCGCTGCAGGAAGTCGTCGGCCAGCCAGGTCATGATGCGGTCGTCGAAGTCGTCGCCGCCCAGGTAGGTGTCGCCGGCGGTGGAGAGCACCTCGAAGACGTCCTTGCCGATCTCCAGGATGGACACGTCGAAGGTGCCGCCGCCCAGGTCGTACACGCAGATCTTCTGGGAGATGTCCTTGCCGAAGCCGTAGGCCAGCGCCGCGGCGGTCGGCTCGTTGATGATGCGCAGCACCTCGAGGCCGGCGATTCGCCCCGCGTCCTTGGTGGCCTGCCGCTGGTTGTCGTTGAAGTAGGCGGGGCAGGTGACCACCGCCTTCCTCACCTCGCGCCCCAGGGCCGTCTCGGCGATGGCCTTCATCTCCTTCAGGACCAGGGCGGAGACCTCCGGGATGGCGAGGATCTTCTCCTTCACCTGGATGCGGACGGAGTTGTTCGGGCCCTCCACGATCTTGTAGGGCATCACCGACTGCGCCTTCTTCACCTCGTCGGAGAAGAAGAAGCGCCCGATGAGCCGCTTGGCCGAGTAGACGGTGTTCTCGGCGTTCGTGATGATGTTCTTCTTGGCGTTGTTGCCGACGAGGACGGTCCCGTCCTCGAGGAAGGAGACCACCGAGGCGTGGGTCCGCTCGCCCCACTCGTTGGCGAGCACCTCGGGGGCGGCGCCCTCCCGGGAGATGGCCACCGCGCTGTAGCTGGTGCCGAGGTCGATGCCGACGGCGATGTCGTCGCTCATGGGGAAGGGGCGGGTTCGACAGGCTTTCCGCCGGCTTACGGCATGTTATCGGCCGCTCCCGGGAACTGTCAAACCCGCGCCCCGGAGCCTCCCGCACCCAAGTCGGCCCGGGTGCGGAATGTGACCGTCGGCCCCGCCCGTTATGAATCGGCTCGAACGGAGCCAACAGACCATGGGCCAGCTCGTCGCCGTCCTCCAGACCGACCCCAACCTCCTTCGCTGCCAGATCGTCCGGCTCGGCCGGCACATCTCGCTCGAGGTGAGCGACGGGTTGCCGGACGCGTACGGGTTCGGCTCCTACGCCGCGGACGGGGAGCTCCTGGTGGGGAAGCGGCCGGCCGGGGCGCCCACCCTGCTCTCGCTGCCCGACCTGGTCGGGCGCGTGGACTCCGAGGCCCTGGTCGTGCACGCGCGCCGCGCCGTGTTCGGCAAGGGCAAGGACGAGAACACCCAGCCCTTCCGCTTCCACCGCTGGCTCTTCGCGCACGACGGCACCATCGAGGGGTGGCCGGAGGTGAAGCCCAGGCTGGTGGAGGCCCTGCCCGACTTCCTGCGCCGCTCGGTGCTCGGCGACACCGACTCCGAGCACGCCCTCATGCTCTTCCTCTCCCTGCTCCGGGAGGAGAACGCCATGGACCAGCTCGACCTCGACCCGGCCGTGGCCGGGCGGGCGCTCGCCCTGACGGTGCGCCGCATCGAGACCTGGTCGCGGGAGGTGGGCGTGCAGCGCCCGGGCCGGCTGTCGTTCGTCGCCACGAACGGCCGCGTGCTGGTGGCGACCCGCCGCGGCGGGCCCCTCTACTACGCCCTGCTCGAGGGCATCCTGCCCTGCGAGGTGGACCGGATCGACCTCGCCACGCCGGAGAGCGACCCGCGCGTGCGTCCCCACCGGCGCGTGAAGGCGGTCTGCTTCGCCACCCGGCTCACCCATCCGAACGGCTTCATCGAGGTGCCGGAGGGGAGCGTGGTGGCCGTCTCCCGCTCGCTGCAGGTGTCCATCTCGCCCATCGCGAGCTACGGGTAGGCGGGGGGTTCTCGCGGCCGGAGGCGGGCCCTTCGCGGGCCGTGCTCGGTCTCGGGACTCATCGTCCCCGACGGCCGGCCGGACCCGCCCGCTCCCGCCGCCGCAATCGCTTGCCAGCCGCGCACGCTCGTCCGGCCGCAAGCGGCTGGACCGCGATTGCATGCGGTCCGATCCCGCCCCGTGCCCTCCCGCTCACGCCCGGCCCTGCGCGCGTCCGCGAACGGCCCGCCCCGGCCGCGGATGGCGATATCGGGGGCTCGCTGAGACCGGAGTGGCAAGCGCTTCTGAAGCGCCGATCCCGGCTCAGCGCAACCAACCGAGCAACGGCGTCTTGCGTTCGAGCTGTCCCCGGCTGGAGTAGGATCCCGCCGAGGCCAGGCCCATGGCGGAGTGGGACTACGACGACCTGTGCGATCACCTTCGGCCCGTCGTCGAGCTCGAGCTGCGCCTCGGAAACATGGTGAAGAGGGTCGACGCGCCCGCTGGAAGCCGGTGTCCGCTGGCAGTCATGTTCCTGGACACGCTTCACCGAACGGAGATCGAGCGCGCGTTACGGCCCTCCGCACCTATCGGCTGGCTCGAAAACTCCGATCCTCACTACGACCTGGCTGGTACGGCCGGCTACGTCTGCGAGGAGGACCGGCACTTCGTGTATGGTCCGGTGCCGTTCTCGCGGTAGGCGCTCCAAGACCCGCGACCGGGAGTCCAGACGGTGTGGCCCGCGGGAAGGGGCATTACCGAGGGATTCGACGGCGTCGTAATAGCGCGGGTGTCTCCCGAAACGGTGCTCTCCTCGACAAGTGGCCGAGTGGGTGATCACTCGCGCCCAGCGCCCGCCCTCGAACACGAGCGGCCAGAGGCAGGGGGTTCGTTCCCAGGGCCGGGCGGCCGGGCGCACGAAGACGGCCCTACACGCTCCCCCACGGCCGCGGCACGA
>DATIUR010000149.1:0-12125 GCA_035466675.1 Anaeromyxobacteraceae bacterium
CAGGCCGCCTCCATGACCCGATCGGCCGCCGTGTCCGCCCAGCGCAGCGTCAGCCCGCTCGCGTCCCGGCGCGGGGTGAGCTCGTCCACCCCGGTCGTGTCGGTCAACTGGAGCACGCCCCCCGCTCCGTCCGCGCGGACCATGAAGAGGTCGTAGCCGTTCGCCCCCTGGCCGGAGAAGACGATCTCCTCCTTCGAGACGACGGCGATCGAGCCGGCGTCCGCTCCCGCCGCGCCCACCGCGATCGAGCCCGAACGCGGCCGGTACGCGCCGTGCGTCACCCGCCAGGAGGAGGCCTCGCTGCTCCCGTCCATGACGAGCGAGAAGCTCCCGTCGGCGCCGGTGGTGGCCGAGCCGGTGTCGAAGGAGTTCCAGACGAGCACCTGCGCATCGGCCGCCGGACCGCCGCGGACGTCGGCGACCGACCCGGTGACGGTCACCCCCGGATGGCGCGTCGGTCCGGTGGAGGGCTCCTCCGCGGGGGCGCAGGCGACGAGCGAGACGAGCGCGGCGAGGGCGAGGCGTGGGCGAGGCATGGCGTCCTCCCTGTTCCGCCCAGACTACGGACCGCGCCGTGGTGCTTTCCATCCCCGGTGCGCGCGTCGCCGGAACGGGGCGCTCCCACGACGCGGCGCGGTGAACTGGACGGGACGAGTCCATTACGCAACTCCCGGGCATTTCGACCCAAAAGAGATGGCGGTGAGGTCTTTTGTCGCAGGTCAGGCGGGCGTATGCCTCGCAGGACCCCCCGGAGGCCCGCAATGGACTTCTCCCGACGGCAGTTCCTCAAGCTCTCCGCCTCGGGCATCGGCGCGACGAGCCTCGTCGCCCTCGGCTTCTCGCCGACCCGTGCCCTCGCCGACGTTCGCGCGTTCAAGCTCTCGCGCGCCAACGAGACGAGGAACACCTGCCCGTACTGCTCGGTCAGCTGCGGCGTGATCCTCTACAGCCTCGGCGACAAGGCCAAGAACTCGCGGTCGGAGATCATCCACGTCGAGGGCGACCCGGACCATCCGGTGAACCGGGGCACGCTCTGCCCGAAGGGCGCCGCGCTGGTGGACTTCGTCCGCAGCCCCCACCGTCTCCGGTTCCCCGAGTACCGTGGCCCGGGCGAGACGACGTTCAAGCGCGTCTCCTGGGACTTCGCCCTCGACCGGATCGCGAGGCTCATGAAGGAGGACCGCGACGCGAACTTCGTGGAGCGGAACGCCGCCGGCACCACGGTGAACCGCTGGACCACCACCGCCCTGCTGGCCGGGTGCGCCACCTCCAACGAGACCGGCTACCTCACGCACAAGGTCGCCCGGGCGCTGGGGATGACCGCCATCGAGAACCAGGCGCGGATATGACACGGCCCCACGGTGGCCGGTCTGGCCCCGACGTTCGGCCGTGGCGCGATGACGAACCACTGGGTCGACATCCGGAACGCGGACGTCGTCCTGGTGATGGGCGGCAACCCCGCCGAGGCCCATCCCTGCGGCTTCAAGTGGGTGACCGAGGCGAAGGCCCATAACAAGGCCAAGCTCATCGTGGTGGACCCGCGGTTCACCCGGACCGCGGCGGTGGCGGACGTGTTCGCCCAGATCCGGCCGGGCACGGACATCGCCTTCACCGGAGGCGTCCTCAACTACCTGCTCTCGAACGACAGGATCCAGCGGGCGTACGTCGAGAGCTACACCAACGCCTCGTACCTCGTCCGCCCCGACTTCCAGTTCGAGAACGGCTACTTCTCCGGCTGGAACGCCGAGAAGAAGACCTACGACAAGGCCAGCTGGGGCTACCAGCTCGACGACAAGGGCTTCGTCAAGGTGGACCCGACGCTGCAGGACCCGAGCTGCGTCTACCAGCTCCTCAAGAAGCACTACGCCCGCTACACGCCGGAGAAGGTCAGCGAGGTGACCGGCGTCCCCAGGGAGAAGTTCCTCCAGATCTGCGAGATCATCGCCTCGACCAGCGCGCCCGACCGCACCATGACGCACCTCTACGCGCTCGGCTGGACGCAGCACACGGTCGGATCGCAGAACATCCGCTCCATCGCCATGATCCAGCTCCTGCTCGGCAACATCGGCATGCCGGGCGGCGGCGTGAACGCGCTGCGCGGCCACGCCAACGTGCAGGGGCTCACCGACCTGGGCTCGCTCTGGCACTCGCTGCCCGGCTACCTGGGCATCCCGCGCGACGAGGACGCGACCCTGGCCGCCTACCTCGAGAAGCGGACGCCCAAGCCGCTCCGGCCCGGGCAGATGAACTACTGGCAGAACTACCCGAAGTTCATGGTGTCGCTGCTCAAGGCCTGGTACGGACCGGCCGCCACCAAGGAGAACGACTGGGGCTACGCCTGGCTCCCCAAGGCCGAGAAGGCGGCCGACATGATGGTCATGGCCGACCTCATGAACGAGGGGAAGATGAACGGCCTCGTCTGCCAGGGCCACAACCCCATCGCCTCGCTCCCGGACAAGGCCAAGCTCACCGCCGGCCTGTCGAAGCTGAAGTGGCTCGTCACCATCGACCCGCTCGAGACCGAGACCGCGGTCTTCTGGAAGGGCCACGGCGAGTTCCACCAGGTCGACCCGGCCAAGATCCAGACCGAGGTGTTCCGCCTCCCCTCCGGCTGCTTCGCCGAGGAGGAGGGCTCCATGACGAACAGCGGCCGCTGGCTGCAGTGGCACTACGCGGCGGCCGAGCCCCCCGGGGAGGCGCGGCGCGACATCGACATCGTGGCCGACCTGTTCCAGCGCGTCCGGGCCCTCTACGAGAAGGACGGCGGGGCGCTGCCCGATCCCGTCGTGAAGCTGCACTGGCCGTACAAGAAGTCGCGCTCGCCCTCGCCGGAGGAGCTCGCCCGGGAGTTCAACGGGTCCGCCCTCGCCGACGTGGTCGACCCGAAGGACGCGACCAAGGTGCTGGCCAAGGCGGGCGAGCAGCTCGCCTCCTTCGCGCACCTGCGCGACGACGGCTCCACCGCGGCCGGCTGCTGGATCTACACCGGGGCCTGGACCGAGAAGGGCAACGCCACCGCCCGGCGAGACCCGTCCGACCCGACCGGAACCGGCGCCGCGCTCGGCTGGGGGTTCGCCTGGCCGGCCAACCGGCGCGTCCTCTACAACCGCGCCTCGGCCGACCCGTCCGGCAAGCCCTGGGGCCCGAAGCACAAGTACGTGTACTGGACCGGCAAGGCCTGGGGCGGCGCGGACGTGCCCGACTACAAGGCCGACGCCCTGCCCGAGGAGGGGCTCTCCCCCTTCATCATGAACGCCGAGGGCGTGGGCCGGCTGTTCGCGCTCGGCCTCATGGCCGAGGGGCCGTTGCCCGAGCACTACGAGCCCATGGAGTCGCCCATCGACGGGAACCCCATGCACGCGGTGCGGGTGAACCCGGCCGCCCGCGTGCTCAAGGGCGACAAGGAGACGTTCGGGTCCTCGAAGGAGTTCCCGTACGTGGCCACCACGTTCCGGCTCGCCGAGCACTTCCACTACTGGACCAAGAACGTGCCCATCGTCGCCTCGCTGCAGCCCGAGCTCTTCGTCGAGATCTCCGAGGGCCTGGCGGGGAAGAAGGGGATCAAGAGCGGCGACGCCGTCCTGGTGCGCTCGAAGCGCGGGAGCATCAAGGCGGTGGCGGTGGTGACCAAGCGCATCAAGACGCTCAAGGTCGCCGGGAAGGAGGTCGAGACGGTCGGCATCCCCATCCACTACGGCTTCGTCAGCGTGACGAAGCAGGGGCACCTCACCAACACCGTCACGCCTTCCGTGGGCGACGCCAACACCCAGACCCCCGAGTACAAGGCCTTCCTGGTGGACGTGGTGAAGGCCGGACCGGGCGTGGCATAGAGAGGAGGCGACCATGGCGCTCCAGTCGCTCGACGTGAAGCAGCGCTCCGCCTCCACGACGACCCCGCCCGGCGTGCGGGAGACGCTCGAGGTCGCGAAGCTCATCGACATCTCGAAGTGCATCGGCTGCAAGGCCTGCCAGGCGGCCTGCCAGGAATGGAACGACCTGCGCGAGCCGGTCGGCTCCGGGCACGGCGTCTACGACAACCCCATCGACCTCACCGAGCACTCCTGGACGGTGATGAGGTTCTACGAGGAGGAGACCCAGGACCGCGGCCTGCAGTGGCTCATCGTGAAGGACGGCTGCCTCCACTGCCAGGACCCGGGCTGCCTGCGCTCCTGCCCCGCCCCCGGGGCGATCGTGCAGTACTCGAACGGCATCGTCGACTTCGCCCAGGAGAACTGCATCGGCTGCGGCTACTGCCAGACCGGCTGCCCGTTCAACATCCCGCGCTTCTCGGTGAAGGACCAGAAGGCCTACAAGTGCACCCTCTGCTCCGACCGGGTGGCGGTCGGGCTCGCGCCCGCCTGCGTGAAGACCTGCCCCACCGGCGCGCTCACCTTCGGGTCGAAGGAGGACATGCTCGACCTGGCCGGCGAGCGGGTGGCGGAGCTGCAGGGGCGCGGCTACGCGAAGGCATCCACCTACGACCCGGCCGGAGTGAAGGGGACGCACGTCGTCTTCGTGCTCCCGCACGGAGACCCGGCCATGTACCGGCTGCCCGCCAATCCGGAGGTCTCGCCCCTGGTGGCCATGTGGCGGAGCGGCGTGGCCAAGACCCTGGGCGTCCTCACCATGGTCGCGGTCGTGGTGGGCGGCATCTTCCACTACATGAAGGTGGGCCCGCTCGAGGTGAAGGACGACGAGGCCAAGGAGGCCTGAGCGATGACGACAGCGAACGCGCCCCAGCCGATCTCCCGCCACTCCCACGCCGAGCGGCTCACCCACTGGGCGGTGGCGGTGGCCTACGTGGCCCTCTTCGTGTCCGGCCTGGCGATGTTCCACCCCTTCTTCTTCTGGACCTCGGCGCTCTTCGGCGGCGCCGCCTTCATGCGGGTCCTGCACCCGTTCCTGGGGGTGGCCTTCGCGATCCTCTTCTACGTCTACGCGCTGCGGCTCTGGAACGACAACCGGCTCGTGGCCGGCGACCGCGAGTGGATCCGGAACATGTTCCGGTACATGAACCGGGTCGGGCAGGACGTGAAGGTGGCGGGCAAGTACAACGCCGGCCAGAAGCTCATGTACTGGTCGATGCTGATCGTCATCCTCGTCCTGCTCGTGACCGGCCTCCTCATGTGGCGGCCGTACGTGGCCCCCTCGGTCGGGCAGACGCTGCGGCAGGTCTCCAACGCGCTCCACGCCTTCATGGCCTTCGTCATGTTCGTCGGCATCGGCGTCCACGTGTACGCGGCCTACTGGACCAAGGGGGCCATGAAGGCCATGACGCGCGGGACGGTCAGCCCGGCCTGGGCGAAGCACCACCATCCCGGCTGGTACGAGGAGGTCCGGAAGGGCGCGCCGTGATCGACGCGCCCCCGGCGCAGGACGCCCCCGCGCCGCTCCGGATCCCGGACCCCGCCCTCGTCTTCGAGGAGCGGGGCGCGCGGCTCGCGGCGCTCGCCCCCTCGAGCGCGACCGGGGAGTACCTGCTCCTCGCCGCGCGGATGGCGCGCGGCCAGGCCCGGGCGGTCCGGGAGATCGCGGTCCCCGGCGCGCCGCGGGGCGGGCCCCTCCCCATCGCGCCCTCGCGCCTGCCCCGGGAGGCGGCCTGGCGCCGGATGCTCGGCCTCGTGCTCGTCGAGTCGGGCGCGCCCGGCCTGCCGCGCCAGGCGCTGGAGGCCATCCGCCGCCTGGAGGACGACGGCGTGAACGCCCTGGAGAGGCTGGCGGAGGCGGTGCTGGCCGGCCGGGTGGACCCCGGGCTCGCCCCGGACGCGCTCGCCACCGCGCCGTTCGTGGGGGCGGCGCTCCAGGCCTACTACGGCAAGCTCGCCGCGGGGGTGGACCCGGCCGCGGTCCCGGCCGCCGAGCGGGGGTGCCCCCTGTGCGGCTCGCCGCCCGTCGCCGGGCTCGTCCAGGGCGACGACCGGGCCCGCTACCTCTCGTGCTCGCTCTGCGCGGCGCAGTGGTACGTGCCTCGCATCCGCTGCACGAGCTGCCAGGCCGGCGAGACCGTCTCCTACCTCGAGATCGAGGGGGACCCGGGCGCCCGGGCGGAGGCCTGCGACGCCTGCAAGAGCTACCTCAAGCTGTTCGACCTCGCGAAGAGGCCCGGGGCGGAGCCGGCGGCGGACGACCTCGCCACGCTCGCGCTCGACCTGCTCGTGGCCGAGGAGGGGTACGCGCGCGGCGGCGCGAACCTCCTCCTGTGGTCGGCGGGGTAAGCGGCCGATCGCGACCCTGAAACACTCGACTGGAGGGCCCTGCCATAGGTCCACTCCCTCGCCGCGTCTCGGCGAGCCTTCCGCCGGCAACCGTCCCCGACGCGGCGCGGACGAGCCCGGGCCCGCGCGCTTGCTCGCCGGGGAGCGAAGCCGCCGGTGGGACAGGGGCCCGCGGGGGGCGTTGCCCGCAGGCGCGGAGCGTTCGAGCGCGGGAGGGCGTCTGGGTCGGGAATCGGACCGGCAGCGGCGCCGGTCCAGCCGCTGCGATCCGAGCGGCAGCGGCGCGGGCTGGCAGGGCGTCGATGCCGGTGGGAGCGGACGGGATCGGCGACGGTACGGCGACGGGCGAGCCGCGGAGCGCCGAGGGGAACGCCTCCCCCGCGGGGCCCGTGCCTGGATGCTGCGCCTGCGTGATCCCGAGTCGCGCAGCGTCGTCTGGTCCGCGGGCCCCTACCTCGCCCCCGGCGACCAGCCGATCGAGACGCCGTAGATGAGCGCGGCGACGTCGTAGGTGCCGCGGAACGTCCCGGTCGGCTCCGGGCTGCCCAGGGACGGCTCGGACCCGTTGTCCGTGGACGTGACCTCGTCCATGAAAGCGTAGAACAGGCCCGCGTCCACCGAGAAGCCCCTGCCGAACCGGTAGCCCGCGCCGGCGGTGACGGCCCAGGAGCTGGCGTCGGGCAGCGTCGGCGAGTAGGTGCCCGTGTCCAGGCCGGAGATGTCGCGCTGCACGCCCACCCGGAGCTGGAGCCTCGGGTTCAGGTCGTATTCGGCCCCGGCCCGGATGGTGTGGCCGTTTCCGTAGTTCCGCTCCACGGCCAGCGTCGCCCCCGGCTCGCTGCCCACGAAGAGGTCCTCCCGGTAGACCTCCCAGCGATCGAACGTGTACGTGAACATGACCTGGAGCGGCCTCGCGACGCGGTAGGCGATCCCGACGTTCAGGGTGTTCGGGACGGTGACCACGTGCTGGGCGTCCTGGTCGCGCAGGAGAGCGCCCTGGGGGTCCGCCGCCAGGGGCGCGGGGATGCCGGTCCACCGCAAGTCCCCCTTCAGCGTCTGGGCGGCTTGGTGCTTGTAATCCACCGCGATGCGCAGCGGCACGCCGGGCACGTCCAGCTCGGCCGAGACGTCGAAGGCGACCGCACCGCCCTGCAGCTCCAGGGTGCCGGTCGCGTCCGGGCCGACGAAGCCGGCGCAGGTGACGCAGAAGTTCTGCGAGAGCTTCTCGAGCGTGTAGTAGTAGACGACGCCGCCCCCGACCCGGAGCATGGGAAGGACCTCGATGCCCGCGGAGAGGGCGGTCCGGATCACCTTCTGGTCCACCGTCAGGACGCGGTACCGGCCCTCCCAGCCGTCCGGCCAGAAGACCGCGCCGCCGCCGAAGGGCTCGAGCCCGAGGCCCACCCCCCAGCCGCGGTCGCCCAGGGCGGCGATCTTGCCGCCGTACGAGGCGGAGAGGGCGGGGAGCGGCGTGAAGCGGCGGTCGATCTCCTCGTCCGGGGCCGCCCCGGTCGGATCGCTCCAGACGTCGAAGAGGTTGAGCAGGCTCGAGCCGAGCCGGACCGACAGGCCGCTCTGGCGCGCCAGCGCCGCGGGCATCGCCAGGGCAGCGCCCGAGTCGCCCTGCGCGGCGACCGCGGCGGCGGCCAGGGAAAGGTCGCGCGGGTTGACGTTGGGGAGGGAGTAGCCGCTGGCGAGCGCGAACGCCGGGAACGAGCAGAGCGCCAAAAGGAGGGTCTTGCGCACGGGAGCCCCTTCACCGAGAGAGGGTAGCTTCGAGGCGGACGGGAGGCAGCCTAGCGCACCTCCGCCGCAGGCGAGTCGCCCCGCCCCACGCAGGCCATGACGCTTCGCGTCGAGGGCGGCTCGCGCCGCCGCCCGCCGGCCTCGAAAGGGGAGGGTTCCCTCCTCCCTGGCGCGTCCGCGGTAGAAAGGACGCCGGTCGGCGCGGTCACATCCCCACGGGGTCCGACCTCGCTTGGGAACCACGGCAAACGACTCGAACCGGGAGGAACGGATGCGCTCGACCCTTCGCTGGCTCTTCCCCGCGCTGCTCGCCCTCTCCCTCGCCGGCTGCCCCAGCGCCGACAAGGACGAAGGCAGCGGCCGCCGGCTCGTCGTCCTCTTCACCACCGACGAGCACTCGCACCTCCTCGCGGTCGCCCCCGAGGTGGACGACTGGCCGCTGACTCCGCCCGCGGCGGGCACGGGCGCGCTGGTGGGCGGCGTCGCCCGCCGCATGGCGATCCTGGAGGCGGAGCGGGCCGCCGCGGCGGACCGCGGGGCGGACACCATCACCCTCTCCTCCGGCGACTTCAGCCAGGGGACGCTCGCCTCGGCCGCGTGGCTCGCGACCTCCTCCGAGCTCGTCCTGATGAGCCGCATGGGCTACCACGCGGTGTCGCTCGGAAACCACGAGTTCGACCTCGGGCCCGCCGGCCTCGCGGCGGCGATCGGCACGGCGTACGGCCGCGGCGCGCTCCCGCCGCTCGTCCTCACCAACGTCTACTTCAGCGCAACGAGCGCCGCGGACGACGCGCTCGCCGCCCTGTACGGGCCGGGAAACCTCGTCGCACCGTCCCGTGTCGTCACGACCGCCCAGGGGCTCAGGATCGGGATCGTGGCCAGCATGGGCGTGCGGGCCGGGACGGTGGCGGGCGGTGCCCCGCCGGTCGCCTTCTGGCCCGCCTCGGCCACGACGACCGGGCAGAAGTTCGGCTCGATCGTGGTGGCGCTCCAGACGGCGGTGACGGCGCTGCGGCAGGCGCCGGACCCGGTGGACGCCGTCATCCTCCTCGGCCACGGCGGCATCGGGCCGGAGGGGGGGCAGATCGGCGAGGACGAAGCGCTGGCCGGATACCTCACCGGCGTGGACCTCGTCGTGAGCGGCCACACCCACCTCAACACGCCCGCGCCGCGGATCGTGTACGCCCCCGGCGGCAAGCCCGTCCCGGTCGTCCAGGCGAAGCCCTACGGGCGCGAGGTCGGCAAGGTCGAGCTGGTCTTCCCCGACGACCCCGCCCGCCCGGTCCGGCTCGATCCGGCCGGGAGCGAGTTCATCCCCGTCGACGACCGGGTCCTTCCCACGACGGACGCGGGCATCCTCGGCGAGCTGTACACGGTCATGGGCTACCTCGAGGCCGGCAACCCGGCCGTCCCCGCATACCCCTCCTTCCTCGAGGAGACGCTCTCGACCGTCACCGGCACGGCCGTCACGGACGACGGGGGCGCCTTCGGCGACCTCTACTTCTACCGGCTCTGCGACACGACCTTCGACGTCGTCGGCCTCGCCCCCGGCGAGACGAACGCCATGAACCTCGACACCGACGCCATGCTCGCGGCGGCGAACACCTTCTATCTCGACGGTCCCACCGCGGTGGCGCTGCAGGCCTCCGGGCCGATCCGCGGCGATCTCCTGGCCGGCGCGACGGGCCAGATCACCTTCGCCGACCTGTACCGGGTGGTGCCGCTCGGCGCGGATCCGACCGCGAACCCGCTCGCCGACCCGAATGCGTTGCCGGGCTTCCCGCTGGTGCGCGCCATCATCCCCACCGCCGGGCTCCGCGCCGCCTTCGAGGGGACGCTGCAGTACTCGCTCCTGGACGGCGACTTCTTCGTCGCGCCGAGCGGCCTGGTGGTGTCCTACGACATGACGCGACCCGCCTACGACCCGGGAACGGCGAGCGGCCTCGGGCCCGGCTGGGTGACCTACATGGCGCTCGTGGACGGCTCCGGAACGGTGACCCTGCGGCTCTACGACGTGACCGACCCGACCCTGGCGGCGACCGCGTACTTCGCGGTCAACCCTGCCACGCACGTCCTTCCCGTGGTCACCACCTACTACGTGGCGTCGTTCGCCTCGGCCTTCGGGGTCCCGCTCCTCGACGGCCTGGGCCAGCCGACCACGCCCGCCGAGATCATCCTCCGCCGCGGGGACGGCAGCGCCGTGAAGGACCACGAGGCGCTCGGCGCGTACGTGGTCGAGGCGTGCGCCGCCAACGGCGGGTTCCTCCCGTCCAGCTACGACGCCGCCACGACCGAGGGCCACGTCCCGCGCCGGATGATCGACTGCACCGCGGGCTGCAACTAGACGACCGCGGTCCTGAAGCGCTCGACGGGAGGGCCTCGCCCGGGGTCCGATCGGCTCCCGGACCGCGCGCCGATATCGTCCGCTGTCGTCCCCCGGCGCACAGCGCCCCTGAACGCGGGCGCAGGTCCGGGATCCGTCCCGTTGACAAGCCTCGCCGGATCTCCGTAGATCGCTCCCAGCCGGTGGGAAAAAGTGGCAAGAAGCGGCTCCCAGCGGCAGGATCGACCAAGCCGTGTTCTTCGGGACCTTCAACCACGCGATCGACGCCAAGGGCCGGACGAGCCTGCCGGCCCGCTTCCGCGAGTCGCTCGCCGCGGCCGGGGAGTCGAAGATCGTCCTCACCCAGTACCCGCACTGGCGCGCGGTCCAGGCGCTGCCGCAGTCGGTCTGGAAGGAGCTCGAGAAGAAGGTCCTCGAGACCTCGCCGCTCGACGCGCGCGCGCAGCGCAACGTGCTCCGCTTCTACTCCTCGGCCCACGAGGTGGACCTCGACCCGCACGGCCGCGTGCTCGTCCCCCCGGCCCTGCGCGAGTGGGCCGCCCTGTCGAAGGAGGTCGTCTGGGTCGGGATGGGGCGGACCATCCACCTCTACGACAAGGCGGCCTGGGAGGAGCAGATGGCGAAGGAGATCCCCGAGGGCGAGGTGGTGGACTTCTTCAGGCGGGGCTAGCTCGGAGGACGGCCATGTTCGAGGCGCGGGATCAGGATCACGTGACGCTCATCCGGGGCGCGGGCGATCTCTCCCGGGAGGAGCTGCGCGCCATCGCCGGCATCGCCGCCACGGCGCGCGCGAACGGGCGCACCGTGGTGGTGGACCTCCGGCGCGTGACGCATCTTCACTACGCGGGCGCGGCGCTCCTCAAGGCCATCCCGGGGCTGCGCGCCGCCGGTGCCAGCCGGTACGTCCGCGACCTGGTCCGGGCCGGCGGGGCGGGCGCGCACGTCGAGATGTTCGACGACGTGGCGGACGCCACCGAGGCG
Organism: Anaeromyxobacteraceae bacterium; assembly: GCA_035466675.1. GTDB lineage: Bacteria > Myxococcota > Myxococcia > Myxococcales > Anaeromyxobacteraceae > Anaeromyxobacter. Next base: position 11,287 of record DATIUR010000149.1, read on the forward strand.
GCGTGACGGAGTTCGCGCATGAGACGGTGCTCGGCACGGAGGTGGTCGCGATGCTCCGCCCGGAACCGGGCCGGCTCCTCTTCGACGGGACGCTCGGCGCCGGGGGCCACGCGCTGCTCCTCCTCGAGGCGGGGGCGCGCGTGATCGGGATCGACCGCGATCCGCGCGCGGTGGCGGCCGCGAAGGCCCGGCTGGCCCGCTTCGGCGAGGCCTTCCGCGCCGCCCGGGCCGACTTCCGAGACGCCCGGAACGTGCTCGACGCGATGGGGATCGCGGCCGTGGACGGGGCCCTCGTCGACCTGGGCGTCTCCTCGCCGCAGCTCGACCAGGGCGAGCGCGGCTTCTCCTTCTCCCAGACCGGCCCGCTCGACATGCGCATGTCCGGGGAGGGCGAGACGCTCGCCGAGCTGCTCCGGCGCGTGGACGAGCGCGAGCTCGCCCGCATCCTGCGCGAGTACGGCGAGGAGCCGTTCGCCCGGCCCGTCGCGCGGGCGGTGAAGCGCGCGGTCGACGGGGACGAGCGGCTCGACACGGCCCGGCTGGCCGAGGTCGTGGCCGGCGCCATCCCCCGCCGCGCCTGGCCCCGGCGGATCCACCCGGCCACCCGGACCTTCCAGGCCCTCCGCATCGCCGTGAACGACGAGCTGGGCGCGCTGGCCGCCTGGCTCGACGCCCTGCCCGGCCTGCTCGCCCCGGGGGGGCGCGCCGCCGCCATCTCCTTCCACTCGCTCGAGGACCGGATGGTGAAGCAGCGGTTCCGGCGCCTGGTCCAGTCCTGCACCTGCCCGCCCGACCTCCCCGTCTGCGCCTGCGGCGCCCGGGCCGGCTTCGCCGCGGTG
>DATIUR010000150.1:0-7305 GCA_035466675.1 Anaeromyxobacteraceae bacterium
CGCCAGATCCCGCCCGAACATGACCCGGAACGTGGCCGGGTGCGCGAGGGCGAACCCCACGTAGGCGCGGCCGATCTCCACCAGCCGCGTGTCGTCGTCGGGGGATGCCTCGGCTGCCGCGCCGAGCGCCGCGCCGAACCGCTCGAACCCCTCCCGCGCGATTTCCGCGAGGAGCGCCATCTTGTCCGTGAAGTGATGGGCCGGCGCCGCGTGGGACACCCCGAGCCGCCGGGCGAGGTCCCGGAGCGAGAGCGCCGAGACGCCGTCGCGCTCGATGACGGCGAGCGCCCCGTCGAGGAGCGCGCGGCGCAGCTCGCCGTGATGATACCGGCCCCGGGGCTTGCGAGCGGCGCGTCGCACCGGGTCAGGATAGCACCCAGAACTTGACACTGCCAAGTTTGAACGCGTATCTTGGCAGCGTCAAGATCTGGAGCCAACGTCCGCCGGGAGCACCGCGATGCAGATCACCATCCTCGACGGGGCGGAGGCGCCGGGCCCGATGGACGCCTGGCTCGACGCGCTGGAGCGCGTGCTCGCGTCTCACGGACACGGCGTGCGCCGATTCCGGCTGCGCGACCGCGCCCTTCTCCAGTGCAAGGGGTGCTTCGATTGCTGGGTGAAGACTCCCGGGCGCTGCGGCATCCGCGACGGGACCGAGGAGCTCCTGCGCGACCTGCTCGCGTCGGACCTGGCCGTGGTGGCCTCGCCGACCTCGATGGGAATGACGACCGCGCTGTCGCGTCGCGCAACGGAGCGGATGATCCCCGGTCTCCATCCGTACTTCGACGTCGTCGGCGGCGAGCTCCACCACCGCGCCCGCTACGACCGAGTCCCGCGGCTGGCGCTGCTCTACGGGGCCGAGGGCTGCGACCGCGAGGACGAGGAGCTCCTCGTGCTCCTGTACCGTCGCCTGGCGCTCAACATGCGGTCGACGCTCGCCTTCGCGGCCTCGACGTCGCGCCCGCCCGAGGAGGTCGGCCATGCGCTTGCTCGTGCTTAACGGCTCTCCCCGGGGGCCGAGGAGCAACACGGATCTCCTGCTCGACGCCTTTCTCGCCGGCTTCGCCTCGGAGGGCGGCGACGTCGCGGCACGGCTGCACCTCGTTCGGCCGGCGCACGCGGCCGAAGCGGTCCGGGCGTTTTCCGAGGCCGAGGCGGTGATGCTCGCGTTTCCGCTCTACGGCGACGCGCTCCCCGCCCCCGCCGTCGCGTTCGTCCAGCGGCTCGCGCCGCTGGTGGGCCGAGCCGGGAACCCGGCGCTGCTGTTCCTGGTCCAGAACGGGTTCCCGGAGGCGCTCCACATGCGCCCCGTCGAGCGCTGGCTCGAGAAGCTGGCGCGCCGCCTCGGCTCGCCGCACCTGGGGACCATCCTGAAGCCCGGCGCCGAGGGCATGCGCGAGCGGCCGGGCTTCATGTCGGGCCCGGCGGCGAGGCGACTCGAGACGCTCGGGCGGACGCTGGCGTCCGAGGGACGGCTGGACCGCCGGACCGTCGCCGGGCTCGCCCGTCCCGAGCGGCTGGGCGCGGGCCTGCTCGGCCCGCTCCGCGTAGCCCTCACCCTCCGCGTGGCCGCCTGGTGGTGGAACCGACAGCTCCGGGCGCACGGCGCGCTCGCGCTGCGGGACGCGCGCCCGCACGCCCTGCAGGCGGAGGCCGAGGCCTGACCTCTACCGGTCCGGACCGCCGCCGTCCCCGGCGCGGCGGGCGCGGAAGAAGGCGCGCAGGAGCTCCCCCGCCTCCTCCGCCAGGATGCCGCGCTCGACCGGGAAGCGGTGGTTGAGGCGCGGGTCCTGCGAGAGGTCCATCAGGGAGCCGACCGCCCCGGCCTTCGGGTCCGGGGCGGCGTAGACGAGCTTCTCGACGCGGGCGAGGACCATGGCGCCGGCGCACATGGCGCAGGGCTCGAGGGTGACGACCACGGTCACGCCGGAGAGCCGCCAGCGCCCGAGGCTCCGGGCTGCCTCCTGGATCGCGAGCAGCTCGGCATGGGCGGTCGGGTCCCGGGCCGACTCGCGGGCGTTGACGCCGCGACCGACGATGCGGCCCTCGAACACGGCCACGGCGCCGACGGGGACCTCCCCCCGCTCGCCCGCCGCCCGGGCCAGGGCCAGGGCCTCGCGCATGGCCTCCTCGTTCGTCACGGGCGCGAGCGTACCCCGGCCCGAGGCCGCGGCCGAGGGCCATGTGCGGCTCGCGCGCCCGTCAGGGGCCGGTCGCGAGCGGAGAGCCGTCCACCAGCAGGTACAGGTGCGGCGGCGTCGCCGCCCAGTCCTGCGGGACGGCGGCGGCCTCGTCGTACGCCAGCGTGCAGCCGCCCGGCTCGATCTGGCAACGCACCACCACGTCCTGGGGCGGCTCCGGCGCGGGCGGCAGCCGGGTTCCGCGGAGGTGGAGGGCCCCGGTCGCGTCGAGCACCGCCGGAGGGCCGGCCGACAGGTCGACCGGCGCCGCCGAGAAGGCGCCCTCGTCGGCGAAGGCGCCCGCTCCGTCCACGGTCCAGCGCCTGGGCCCGCCCGCGGCGGGCGGCTGGACGGCGAGCCAGAAGCCCCCCGCGTGCGTGCGCGCCGCGAGGAGACCGTAGCCGGTGAGGCTGGGCGCGCCCGACGCGGGGATCTCGACCAGCGAGGCGTCGAGCACGACCAGGGTGTCGCCGCCCCGCACGGCCAGCATCCGTCCCGCGGCGTCCCAGGCCAGGAGCCGGTAGCCGCTCACCACCGGCGTGGCGTCCAGGGTTCCGTACCACACCGCCGGGTCGGCCGCGCAGGCGTACCGGATCTCGCCGGTCCCGGCCTGCACGAGCCACTCGCCCACGTCGGTCGGGCAACCCGGCGTCGAGACCGCCGGATCGTTCGCCGCGGGATCCGCCGGGAGCCGCCAGGCGCCCGAAACCGCGTCCCACTCCAGCGGGTCCGGAACGAAGCGGTGGAGCGACCGGCCCACCGAGACGCGCTCGTACACGAGCGACCCGTCGGGAGCGATCCGGGCGGCTGCGCCCGTCCCGGCCGGGAAACCGGCCAGCGAGCGCGTGGGCGAGGAGAGGGCGCCCACGGCGTCCACGGCACCGGACGGGTCGACGAAGGTCCCGAGCAGGTGGACCGCGCCCGGGTCGAGCGTCACCGGAGACGTGCAGAAACCGCCGCCCGCCGGGCAGACGTCGCCCGGCACGCACTCCGAGCCGGAGGTGCACGCGATGGCCGGCGCGCAGGCTCCGCTCGCGTCGCAGCTCTCCCACCCCGCGCACCCGGCGCTCGACGTGCAGGCGCCCGCCGTGACGCACAGGTGGGCCGGTCCGCAGGTCTGCCAGCTCGCGCAGTCCGGGTCCGCGGCGCAGAACCCCGGTCCCGTGGCGCAGGTGTGGGGGCCGAGGTCGCAGACCTGCCAGCCGGCGCAGTCGCCGTCGAGGTCGCACAGGCCGGGCCGGAGCGTGCACGCCCGCGCGACGCAGGCGCCCCACCAGACGCAGTCGGAGTCGCGGGCGCAGAGCGAGCCGATCTGGTGGTCGGTCACGAGCCTGAGGCACAGGCCCCCCTCGCAGATCTGCCCGGCCCGGCAGTCGAGGTCCTGCTCGCACCGCCCGGGCGGGTCCTGCGTGCACGCGGCCAGCAGGGCCAGGGAAAGCGCGAGGGCGAGCCGTCTCATGTCGTCTCCAGGAGCCTAGAACCGCCCGGCCAGGCCGACGGTCACGCCGCCGCGGATCGGCCGGACGTCCGGCGCGGTGCCCCACAGCAGGAGCCCCACCGCCGTGGCCGTGCCGCCGGCCACGAACAGGCCGGTCGAGAGCGTGTTGTAGGTGTCCACCCGCCGGTAGTCCTCGGCGTCCTCGGGCGTGAGCTGGTTCGTCTCGTACTTGCGCTCCAGCTCCGAGGCGAGCTGCCGGTTGAGCCCCGCCACCACGCCGCCGCCGGCCAGCAGGCCGAGCCCCACCGCCGTGGTCCACCGGCCGGCCGAGCGACGCCAGGCGCCGGGCGCGCGCAGGGGGGAGCGGGACGCGGAGGAGCGGGGGATCGCCTCGCGGGCCACCGCCGGCCCCTCCGCCCGCCGCGCCTCCGCCGCCACCGCCGCGTCCACCATCTCCTGCAGGCCGAGGAGCGCGCGGGCCAGCGGCTCCGCATTCTGGACCACCGGGTCCACCATGGCCTGGACCGGTCCGTGGGTCTTCCCGCGCGCGTCGGTGGCGCGGAGCTGGACGGCGAGCCTCCCGTCGGACCGCCCCACCACCGCGGTCAGCACGAATCCGGCGCCGGCCACGCGCGCCAGGCACTCCCGCGCCGCGGCCATCCCCGGGCCGCAGGCGTTCTGCGCGAAGGGCGGGCTGGCCGGCGCGAAGCCGCCGCGCGGCGCGGTGCGCTCGAGGGCGGCCTGCAGCAGCGCGGCCACCTCGCGCAGCTCCGCCCGGGACACGCCCACGCCCTCCAGCGGGTAGATCACCGCGGTCGGCCCCTGCCCGCGCGCCGGCGAGGCGGCCGCCGCGAGCACCCCCGCGGCGAGCGCGGCCGCGAGGCGGGGAGCGAGCCGATGCATGCGGGATCCTCCTCTCCGGCCGGGCGGCCGGCTCCCGCGAAGTGTACCAGGGGGAGGCGCGGGACGGCGCGGCGCTCAGGCCGCCGGCGCCGCGGCGTGCGGTGTGCGCAGCTCCGGGTGGTCGGCGCACGCGAGCCCACACGCCCGGCAGGTCTCGACCTGGCACTTGGGCGTGAGCTTCGCCCCGACCCCCCGCCGCCACTCGCGCAGCAGGAACCTCTTGTCGAGCCCCTGGTCGAGGAAGTCCCAGGGCAGGACCTCGCCCTCGCCCGCCTCGCGCAGGGCGAAGAAGCGCGCGTCGTGCGGCCAGCTCCGGAGCGCCCGGCGCAGGTCGCCCCCCTCCCGGTGCGCCCTCTCGAGCAGGTCCGCGCAGCGCCGGTCGCCGCGCGAGAGCAGCGACTGGAGGAAGGCCTGGCGCGGGCTCATGAACTCGAGGTCGATCCCGCGCGGCCGCAGCTCCCGGGCGAGCAGGCGCCGCGCCGCCTCGAGGGCGCGCGGCTCGGCCATGCCCACCCACTGGAACGGCGTCCAGGGCTTCGGCACGAACGGGTTCACCGAGAGGGAAAGCCGCCCCATCCGGCCGCGGCGGCGGCCCCAGGGGACCATCACCTCCTCGCGGATCCGCACGGCGATCCGGGCCATCCCGAGCACGTCCTCCTCGGTCTCGGTGGGCAGCCCGACCAGGAAGTACATCTTCACGTTCCGCATCCCCTCCCCGAGCGCGTTCGACGCGGCCTGGAGGATCTGGTCGTCCGTGAAGTCCTTGTTGATCGCCCGCCGGAGCCGCTCCGTCCCCGCCTCCGGCGCGATGGTGATGGACCGCTCGCCCCCCTCCGCCATGCGCCGGGAGAGCCAGGGCGTGATGGCGTCCACCCGGAGCGAAGAGGGGCTGAAGGAGCCCCCCTGCTCGCCGATGAAGCAGGTGAGCGGATCGAGCCCGGAGTGGTCGCTCGTGTCCGGCCCGACCAGGCCCACCCGGAGCCCCTCGGCCACGCCCCGCCGCGCCTCGGCGCGGAGGGTCTCGAGGTCCACCTCCCGGTACGGGCGCTGCACGAAGCCCGCCGCGCAGAACCGGCATCCCCACAGGCAGCCGCGCGCCACCTCGGTCAGGAACAGGTCGCCGAACTGCGCGTCGGGCGAGGAGACCACCCGGGAGGTGGCGACCTTCCGGAGGTCCTCCACGAAGACGCGCCGCACCCGCCCCGGGGCGCCGTGGCGCGGCGCGAAGCGGGTCACCCAGCCGCCGCCCGGCTCCCGGGTGTCGGCGTAGCCGACGTCGTAGAGCGTGGGGACGTACCCGCCCGGCAGCGAGGCCACCTCGCGCAGGAGGTCGGCGCGCCGCGGCCTCGCCGCCCGCACCCGGTGCAGGAGCGCCAGCACGGGCGGCAGGAGCGCCTCCCCCTCGCCCACCAGGAAGGCGTCGAAGAAGGGGGCCACCGGCTCCGGGTTCATCTGCACCGCGATTCCGCCCGCCAGCACCAGCGGGTGGCGCTCGTCGCGGTCCGCGGCGCGCAGCGGGAGGCCGGCCCGATCCAGGATCTCGAGGACGTGGACGTAGTCCTCCTCGAACGAGAGCGAGAAGGCGACGGCGTCGAAGGCGCGCAGCGGCCTCCCCGACTCGACCGCCAGGGGCTCCCCGGCGTCCTCCGGCAGGAAGGCCCGCTCGCAGGCGGTGGCCGGATCCTCGTTCAGGATCCGGTAGACGGCGTGGAGGCCGAGGTTGGCCATCCCGAGCCGGTAGACGTTCGGATAGACGAGGACCACCCCGAGGCGACCCCCGGGGTCCTTCCGGAGCGCTCCCCGCTCGAGCGGCCGTTGCCTTTCCACGGCGCCTCCTACCCTAACGCCGGCGCGCGCGCGCCGCCTCGCTTGCCGCCCCGTTCCGGCGGGCCCTACAATCGAGCGCCGCCCCACTCGCCCGGAGCCTCCTCATGCAGAGACGCATCGTCCTCCTCTCCGCCGCCGTCGCGTGCGCGGTCGCCGCCGGGTCGCCCTCCGCGCCGGCCCGGGCCGCCCCCGAGGGCGCGGAGGAGGCGCTTCCCGGCGTCTCGCTCGACGACCTCACCGAGGCGCAGCGCGAGGTGGTGGCCGCCTTCGCGCGGGAGGAGTACTGCTACTGCGGCTGCCCCCACACGGTGGCGGGCTGCCTCCGCAGCCACAAGGAGTGCAAGCACGCCCCGCGGATGGTGCGGCTCGCCGCCCGCTACGCCCGGGCCGGAGCCGCCCGGGCGGAGATCGCGAGGCTTCTCGACCAGTACTACGCCTCCTTCGACCGGAGGGCCCGGCTCGAGACGGCCTCCTACGGTCCGCCCCTGGGCGACCCGGCCGCGCCCGTCACCATCGTGGAGTTCTCCGACTTCGCCTGCCCCTTCTGCGCGCAGCTCCGGCCGGTGCTGGAGCGGTTCGTCGAGGAGCGGGCGGGGCGCGTGAAGCTCGTCTACAAGCCGTTCCCCATCGACGCGCACCCCGGTGCCTTCGAGGCCGCGCTGGCGGCGGAGTGGGCGCGCGGCCAGGGCATCTTCTGGAAGTTCCACGACGCGCTCTACGCCAACGCCAGGGACTTCTCGCCGGGTGCGCTCGCCTCGCTGGCCCGCGGGCTCGGCGCCGACGGCGACGCGCTCCAGGCCGCGCTCGAGTCCGGCGCGCTCCAGGGAAGGGTGCAGGCCTCCCGCCAGGAGGCGCGCGCGGCCGGCCTCCGCGCCACGCCCACCCTCTTCTTCGACGGGCGCCTGCTGGTCCTGCCCGACCTCAACGAGGCCACCCTCGATCTCACCCTCGAGGACG
>DATIUR010000151.1:0-10765 GCA_035466675.1 Anaeromyxobacteraceae bacterium
GTCCTCCTCGATCAGCCTGTGCCGCGCCACGGCGGCCTTCTCGTCGCCTCCCTTGGCGTGCACCGCGTAGGAGACCGGCCGGGTGTGCTGCGCGAAGGGCTTGAGGGTGAACGGGGCCCCGGCGTCGGAAAGCGAGTCGCCCGTCCTCGCGTCCTTGAGCTTCACCAGCACCACGAAGTCCCCGGGCGCCGCCTCCGGGATCTCGACCTGGCCCACGCCGTCGGTCCGGAAGAGGTGCGCGATGCGCTCCTCGGTACGGGTGCGCGGATTCGTCAGCACCGCGTCCGGCTTGAGCGTCCCGGAGAACACCCGGGCGTAGTCGATGCGGCCGGCGAACTGGTCGATGGTGGTCTTGAAGACCTGCGCGGAGAAGGGCGCGTCGGCCCGGGCCGGCCGCTTCGCCTCCTTGCCTCCCAGGTCCTTGCCCTGGAGCTCGCGCCCCTCCGGGCTCGGAAAGACCTTCTCGGCGAGGTCGAGCAGCTCGCGCACCCCGATGCCGCCCTTGGCGCAGGCGCAGGCCACCGGCAGGAACTTCTGCGACGCGCTCCCCGCCGCCAGGCCGCGCACGATCTCCTCGGGGGTGAGGGCCGCGCCCTCCAGGTACTTGCCGAGCAGCTCGTCGTCCGTCTCGGCCGCCGCCTCGACCATGGCGGTCCGCAGGCGCTCCGCCTCGGCCTTCGCGTCGGCCGGGATCTCCGCCTCCTGCCACTTGCCGAAGGACTTCTTGTCGTAGAGGTGGGCCTTCATGGACACGAGGTCCACGAGCCCCTTGCACCCCTCGCCGGTCCCGATGGGCATCTGCATGGGGACGGGCTTGACCTTGAGCGAGGCCTCGACGTCGGCCAGGGCCTTCCCGAAGTCGGCCTGCTCGCTGTCGAGCCGGGTGACGACGCCGATGGCGGGCCGGCCGGAGTCGGCCAGCACGTCGTAGGTGCGCTCGGCGCGGTTGTGGGCGCCGTCCGCGGCCGAGACGGCCAGCAGCGCGCCGTCGGTCACCTGGAGCGCCCACTCCACCTCGGTGAGGAAGGCGGCGAAGCCCGGGCAGTCGAGCACGTGGAAGGTCCGCCCGCCGTCCTCGAAGCTGACCGGGTGGAGCGACAGCGTGAAGTTCCGCTTCTTCTCCTCCGGCTCCGCGTCGAGGCGCGAGGTGGAGCCGTTCGGGTTCGCCTTCTTCGCGTCGGCGGCGCGGAACATCGCCTCGACGAGGGCGGTCTTGCCGGCGCCGTCGGCGCCGAGCACGGAGAAGGTGCGGATCACGCGGTTGGCCATGGGCTCTCGATCTCCCTGCCCGCGCGGGTCCTCCGGCGTGCGGAGCCGTCCGTCCGGAGGCGGCGGGGTGCCTAGAATGCAACGGGACGCGGGTCGGGCGCCACCGCTTCCTGACGGACCCGGCCGAAATTGGGACCCTCACCCTCCCCCGGCCCCGCTCACGGGCCGACGCGGAGCAGGCCGGGGAGCGTCTCCCCCAGCCCGTCGAGCATGAACTGGACCGCCACGGCCACGAGCAGCAGGCCCGCCGCCCGCTCGACGATGGCGAGGCCGGTGCGCCCCACCACCCGCTCGGTGGTGGTGGCGCCCGCCAGGATCAGGAAGGTGGCCACGGCGACCGCCAGGATGGCGGCCAGCACCGGCAGGGCGTGCCACCAGGGTCCCTCCCGGGCCCGGGCCATCAGCACGATGGCGGTGGCGATCGACCCGGGACCGGCCAGGAGCGGCGTGGCCAGGGGGACGATGGCCACGTCCTCCTTCTCGGCGCCGGCGGCCACCTCCCCCTCGGTGATGCGGGTCCGCGAGGGCTGGGTCCGGATCATGTCCAGGGCGAGCAGGAGCAGCACCACGCCCCCCGCGATCTTGAAGGCGCCGAGCGAGATGCCGAGCAGCTGGAAGATGAGCGCGCCGGCGAGCGAGAAGACCACCAGGACCGAGAAGACCGCCACCGAGGCGCGGCGGGCGATGGCCCGCCGGCTCTCCGGCGTCTCCTCGCGGGTCATGGCCAGGAAGAAGGGGACCGCCGCGATGGGGTCCACCACGAAGAAGAGCGCCGAGAGCGAGACGACGCCGAGGCTCAGGACTTCGCCCATGGCGGCGCGCAGCCTACCCCACCGCCCGCGGCGGAGGCGACGGATTCCTGGGCGCGCCCGACCCGCGGCCGAAGCGGGAGAAGCGGATGGCCCAGACCTTGGCGAGCGCCTCGAGCACGATCCGGCGCGACATCTTGGACTGCCCCACCCGCCGGTCCTCGAAGACGATGGGGACCTCCGCCACGCGGAAGCCGGCCCGCACGGCGCGCCAGGTGAGCTCGATCTGGAAGGCGTAGCCGGAGCACTCCACCGAGGGGAGGTCGATCGCCTCGAGCACCTCGCGGCGGAAGCACTTGAAGCCGCCGGTGAGGTCGCGGACGGCGAGCCCCAGGATGGTGCGGGCGTAGAGGCTGCCGCCCCGGGAGAGGAGCCGCCGCCCCAGGCCCCAGTTCACCGTGCCGCCGCCGGGCACGTAGCGCGAGCCGAGGACGAGGTCGGCCTCGGCCGCCTTCGCGAGCAGGGCGGGCAGGTACTTCGGGTCGTGCGAGAAGTCGGCGTCCATCTCGAGCACGAGCCCGTAGCCCCGCTCGAGCGCCCAGGCGAAGCCGGCCAGGTAGGCCTTGCCGAGCCCCTCCTTGCGGGCGCGGTGCAGCACCTTCACCCGCGGCTCTCGCCGGGCGATCTCGTCCGCGAGACGCCCGGTGCCGTCCGGGGAGGCGTCGTCGATGACGAGGACGTCGAGGTCGGGCGCGGCGGCGAGGATGGCCGTGGTGACGGGCCCCACGTTCTCGGCCTCGTCGTAGGTGGGCAGGCACACCAGCGCGCGCCGGCCGCTCACGGCAGCACCCCCACGATCTCCTCCGCCACGCGCCGGGCGGCGCCGGGCTCCCCGAGCGAGGCGCGCACCTCGGCGAGCCCGGCGAGCTGGGCGCGGCGGTCCGGGCCGTCCCCGAGCAGGCGCTCGACCTCGCCCGCCATCCGCTCCGGGCTCGCCTCGCCCTGGAGCAGCTCCGGGACCACCCTGCGCCCGGCCAGGACGTTCACGAGCGCGAAGTGGGCGACGCGGACGAGGAGCTTCGCGAGGAGGAACGACAGCCAGGAGAGCCGGTAGACCACCACCATGGGCCGGAGCATGAGGGCGGTCTCGAGCGTGGAGGTGCCGCTCTTCACGAGCGCCGCGTCGCTCGCGCCCACCGCCTCCTCGGTCCGGCCGTCCACCAGCTTCACGTCCAGCGTGGCGTGGGAGGCGAGGTAGGGCTCGACCGCCCCGCGGGAGAGCGTCGGCGCCACCGGCACGACGAACTGCGCGTCCGGGTGGGCGGACCGGATCCGCTCGGCCGCCTCCAGCATGGGAGGGAAGATCCGCCGCAGCTCGCCGGGACGGCTTCCGGGCACGAGCGCCACCGTGGTGCGCCCGACCTCGAGCCCCAGATCGCGCCGGTAGCGGTCGGGCGGGCCGGGCGCGGGCTTGTCGGCGAAGGGATGGCCCACGAAGCGCGCCCGGACGCCCGTGCCCTCGTAGAAGCGCTCCTCGAAGGGGAGGATGCAGAGCATCCGGTCCACCACCCTGGCGATCTTCCGGGCCCGGCGCGGGCGCCAGGCCCAGATGGTGGGCGACACGTAGTAGACGACCGGGATCCCCTGCTTCTTGAGCCGGGCGGCGAGGCGCAGGTTGAAGTCGGGCAGGTCCACGAGCAGCGCCGCCCGCGGACGCCGCTCCCGGGCCGCGCGGGCCAGGCCGCGCAGGATCCCGAGGATGCGCGGGATGCGCGGCAGCACCTCGGCGAACCCCATCACCGAGATCTCCTCGGCGGGCCAGAGCGCCTCGAGCCCGGCCTGGCGCAGCCGCGGCCCCCCCACGCCGAAGGCGCGGATGCCCGGGCGGAGCCGCGCCAGCTCCTCCAGGGCGCCGGCGGCGTGCAGGTCGGCGCTCGCCTCGCCGGCCACGATGAGGATCTCCTCGGCCAAGGCGCACCCTTCTAGCACGCGCCGCGGCCCGGCGCCCGCGGCGCGGCGGCCCGCGGCGATGCGCGCCATCGCCTCGCCAGCCCCTCCACGAGGCGAAGGACGTAGCCGGAGTGGATCGACACGGCTCAGTCCGCCGCCACCGCGTCGAGCGCCGGCTCGCCCTCCGGGCCCTCGTCGGGCAGCAGGCGCGCGGCCTCGACCGCCGGCAGCGCCTGCACGTCCCGGAGCTTCCGCTCCAGGGCCTTCCTGCGCCTGCCCACGTCCTGGAGCGTGTTGGTGGCCTCGTTGAGCTTCTTCTCCACCTTGGCCAGGACCTCGCCGAACTTCCCGAACTCGGCCTTGACCGCCCCGAGCACCTGCCACACCTCGCTCGACCGCTTCTGGATGGCGAGGGTGCGGAACCCCATCTGCAGGCTGTTGAGCAGCGCCGCCAGGGTGGACGGCCCCGCCACCGACACCTTGCACTCCCGCTGGAGCGACTCGACCAGGCCCGTCCGGCGCACCACCTCGGCGTAGAGCCCCTCGGTGGGGAGGAAGAGGATGCCGAAGTCGGTCGTCCGCGGCGGGTTCAGGTACTTGTCGTGGATGTCCCAGGCGCTCGACCGGATGCGCGCCTCGAGCTGCTTCGACGCCTCCTCCACCGCGGCCGCGTCGCCCCGCTCCGAGGCCTCCACCAGGCGCTGGTAGTCCTCCACCGGGAACTTCGCGTCGATGGGCAGGAGCACCTCCGGGGCGGACTCCTCCGGGCCGGGCAGCCGCACCGCGAACTCGACCCGCTCGCCCGATTCCCTCCGGGTGGCGACGTTGGCGGCGTACTGGTCGGGCGCCAGCATCTGCTCGAGGAGGCTGCCGAGCTGGACCTCGCCCCAGGTGCCGCGCACCTTCACGTTGGCGAGCACCTTCTTGAGGTCGCCCACGCCGGTGGCGAGCGTCTGCATCTCGCCGAGGCCGCGCTGGACCGCCTCGAGCCGCTCGCTCACCAGGCGGAACGACTCGCCCAGCCGCTTCTCCAGCGTGCCCTGCAGCTTCTCGTCCACGGTCTGGCGCATCTGGTCGAGCCGCTTCGCGTTCTCCTCGGAGAGCGCGCGCAGGCTCCCCTCCACCGTCTGGCGCATCTTCTCGATGCGCGACTCGTTCGACTCGGCGAGCCGGGCCATGTTGCCCGCGAACCCCTCGAGCGCGGCCCGGACCTCCTCGCGCAGCTCCCGGGCCCCCGCCCCGGACTCGACCCGGCCCTTCGCCATCTCGTCGCGCACCGCCGCCTCGATCCGCTCCTGCCGCCGCTCGAACCCCTCCAGCCGGTCGGCGAGCAGCGCCCGGACCGCCGCCGCGGCGCGCCCCGGCAGGACGAGCGCCACCACGGCCAGGGCCGCGGCCACCGCCGCGGCCGCCGCGATCAGGATCCACGTCTCGGTCATCGCACGCCCTCCTCCCTCCGGCCTTCCGGGCCGGAGCCCGCCAGGGGTCCGTGCCCCCGGCGGGGCCACCACCCGACGCCGACACTGTAGCGCCCACCCCGGACATCGCCGGGGCGCCTGCTAGACTGCGCCGGCGGTTCGCCCCCCACGGAGGCCCGATGGACGCGCCCGACACCCGCTCGCTCCCGGAGAACGCCTACCGCACGCTCGCCCCCGGCGAGGGCTACCGCCCGGTCGTCCCGGCCGGCGCCCCGCTCCCGGAGGTGACCTGGCGGTCGCTCGCCTGGGGCCTCGCCCTGTGCGCGCTCTTCACGGTGGCCTCGGCCTACTCCGGCCTCAAGGTGGGCCAGGTGATGGAGGCGGCCATCCCCATCTCCATCCTGGCCATCGGCCTGGCGCGCGTCTACTCGCGCCGCTCGAGCCTGCTCGAGAACGTCATCATCACCGGCGTGGGCGGCGTCTCCGGGTCGGTGGCGGCCGGCGCCATCTTCACGCTGCCGGCCCTCTACATCCTGAGGCTCGACCCCCATCCCTGGCAGACCGTCTTCATCTGCCTGGCCGGGGGCGCCCTGGGCGTCCTCTTCCTCATCCCGCTGCGCCGCTACTTCGTGCGCGAGACGCACGGGGAGTTCCCCTACCCCGAGGCCACCGCCATCACGGAGGTGCTGGTCACCGGCGAGAAGGGCGGGTCGCAGGCGAAGCTGCTCCTCCAGGCCACGGCGGTGGCGGGGATCTACGACTTCTTCGTCACCACCTTCCACGTGTGGAAGGAGACGGTGAACTTCCGGTTCCTGCCGGCCGTGAACGCCCTGGCCGAGAGGGCCCGCATGACCCTCTCCTTCGACGCGGTGGGGTTCATCCTGGGCCTGGGGTACGTGATGGGGCTCCGCTCCTCGCTGCTCCTGTGCGCCGGCGGCCTTCTCTCGAACCTCGTCCTCGTGCCGCTCGTCTGGTTCGTGGGAAGCCACGTCCCGGAGGCCGTCTACCCGGGCACGGTCCCCATCGCCGGCATGGCCGCCGAGCAGATCTTCTCGAAGTACGTGCGGCTGGTGGGCGTCGGGGCCATCGCCACCGCGGGCATCTTCGGCATCCTCAAGTCCCTGCGCATCGTGGCCGGCTCGTTCGGCATCGCCGTGAAGGCCTTCCGGGCCGGGGGCGAGAAGGGGCTCGAGCGCACCGACCGCGACATCCCGGTGATGTCGATCCTGGCCGGGGTGGTGGTCTCTTCGCTGGCCGCGGCCGTGTTCCTCAAGACCCTCGACGGGTCCTGGACGGTGCTCGGCATCGGGCTCCTGCTCCTGCTCCTCTTCTCCTTCTTCTTCACCTCGGTGGCGGCCAACGCCATCGCCACCACCGCCCGCAACCCCATCAGCGGCATGACCATGCTCACCATCATCATCTCGTCGGTGGTGCTGCTGGAGTTCGGCCTGTCGGGACGGTCGGGGATGTTCTTCGTGATGGCGGTGGCGGGCATGGTCTGCACCGCGCTCTCGGTGTCGGGGCAGACCGTGACCGACCTCAAGACCGGCTACTGGCTCGGCTCGACCCCGGCGGCCCAGGAGAAGGTGAAGTTCGCCGGCGTGGTGGTCGCGTCGGTCTTCGCCGGCCTCACCATCGTCATGCTGGCCGCCAGCTACCAGTTCGGCGAGGCGGCGCCCGGCGACGCGCGGACGGTGCTGGCCGCGCCGCAGGCCTCCATCATGAAGGCGCTGGTGGAGGGGTTCATGGACCGCCAGCCGGTGGCCTGGGTCCTCTTCGGGGCCGGAGCGGCCATCGCGGTCATGCTCGAGATGCTCCGGGTCCCCGCCCTGACCTTCGCGCTCGGCATGTACCTGCCCCTGGAGCTGAACTCGCCGGCGCTGGTGGGCGGCTTCCTCCACCACTACGTGACGCGGCGCTCGGAGCGGGTCGGGGGCGAGCCGGGCCGGTCCGTGCGCGAGCGCGGCGTCATCGTCGCCTCGGGCCTCATGGCCGGCGGCGCGCTGGGCGGCGTCCTGGGCGCCGGGCTCCGGCTCGTGCCGGGCTTCTCCGAGGACCTGCTGCGGACGCCCTTCTACGATCTCGACGCCGTCTCGCAGACCCTGAGCGCCCTCGGGTTCGTCGGCCTGTGCGCCTACCTGTGGCTCGCCGCGGTGAGGAAGGAGAGGGCCGCGGCCTGAGCGGGGCCGCCCCGCCCGCCCGGCCGCGCGGGCCCTGGCCGGGCCTCAGGGCCTCCACCCCCACCCCGGGAGCTCGACGTCCCCGGGCGGCGGAAGGCCGATCCCCAGGCGGTCGAGGAGCCGGCTCACGAAGCTGTTCGAGCTGGGCCCGCCCTCCAGCCGGTAGTCGCGGTCGCGGAGCTCCGCGTTGAGCGAGTCCACCAGCGCGCGGAGACCCGCCTCGGTGAGCCCCTTCACGGCGAAGCGGGCCACCTCCCGGGTCGGCAGCTCCCGCACGCCCGGCTCCCCCCAGTAGCCTCCCACGGCGCGGGCGAACTCCCCCGGCGGATCCGCCGCCGGGATGACCCACCCGACCACCCGGGAGCCGGCGAAGAGCCCCGGGGCGGGCACCTTCCCGGCCTGGACGATGAACCCCTCCCTGCGGTCGCCGAAGCGGACCAGCAGCGCCGCGTGCGCGCGGGCCTCGGGCGGATCGCCCCGCCGCGAGCCGATGCTCCTCGCGGCCAGCACGACGACGGCCGTGCCGCCGTCCGCGGAGTCGGGGGCCGCTCCCGACGCGGCCGTGGTTGCCGCCAGCGCGGCCGCCAGCGCCAGCGCCGCGGCCGGGCGCGCGCGGCGAAGATCTCCGGGCGAGTGGCGCGTCACGGGTCCTCCTACTCCACGTCCTCGACCACCGAGTCGGGCGGCCGCTCCGATGCGCGTCCGCATCACGAACGGGATCACGAGGTAGAAGGGGTCGAGGCTCCGCAGGAGCCGGCCGTCGTACCGGTCGCCCCGGCGCCGCCTTCGAGGGGTCTCGCTCGCGCTCACGGCACCTTCCCCGGGGCGCGAGTCTACCCCGTCCGACCGGGCGCCCGCACGGCCGGGCCGCCGGCGGTCGCCTTCGCGCTCGACCCGGGGAGGGAGGCTCTTCCGGTACGGACGCGCTCCCGAGGGCGTCACCCGGAGCCAGGCCCGATCCGACGAGGCGGTCCAGGCGGTCGTCTGCCCGAGTTCTCGCGGAGCGTGAGCGTGCGCGTCAGGGGCGACCCGCCCGGGGTGGTCGCGAGCGCCGCCGCCGGCCGGAGGCGAGCAGCGAAGATGGACGAGGTCTCGGCCTCCGGCGCGCCCAGCAGATCGGGTGTGCGCCCGTCTTGACCCTCCGTGCGGCGGCTGCCAGCATGCAGGCCACCTCGCTCACCCTCGGGGAGGAACCCCATGAAGAAGCTGCTCGCCGCCTTCGTCTCCATCGCCGCGCTTGCCTCGGCCGACGCCGCCCTTGCCCAGGCCCCCGGCGCCCACCAGCACGACGGATTCTACCTGAACCTGGACCTCGGTTTCGGCGCCATGTCCTCGTCCACCACGTCCCTGGGAAGCGATCTCAAGCTGTCTGGCGCGGCGGGCGAATTCTCCGTGGCGGCCGGCTTCGCGCTGACGAACAACTTCATCATCGCCGGGCAGGTCTGGGGAACCTCGGTGTCGGATCCGACGCTCGAGGTGGATGGGGTGGATCTCGGCAGCGCCGACGCCACGCTCTCCCTCACCGGCGTCGGCCTGAACCTCGTCTACTACTTCATGCCCCTGAACCTCTACCTCTCCGCCACGCCCTCCCTCGCCATGCTCTCCCTGGAATCCGGCGGCCTCACCTACGACACGGAGAACGGCTTCGGTCTCCGCTTCGCCGTTGGCAAGGAGTGGTGGGTCTCCGACAACTGGGCGATCGGCCTGAACGGGCAGATCGCCTTCACCTCGAACGACGACGCCGGATCGACCTGGACGACGAGGTGGTTCGGCGTCGCCTTCTCGGCGACCTACGACTAAGCGCCGTCCTCCCTTCCGGGCATCCGCGTGCCATGACCCGCCTTCGCCGCCGCCGGGGCGACCCCGGCGGCGGCCCCCCCCGGTCGCGCGGGGCCGGGCCGCTCCGCGGCCGCGCTCACACCCAGCCGATCGGGTACCGGCCTCGCTCGATCGTCGGGCCGACGATCGCCTCGCGCCAGGCGGAGACGTCGCCGGGCGACTCGTCGAGGAGGAGGCGGAGATTCCCCAGGTGCTCCTTCGCGGCGGCGGGATCCTTCACCGCGCCCAGCACCGCCGCCCGGGCCCGCGCGTGGGCCCGCTGGTGCGCCTCCTCGGCGTAGAGGCGGGTGCACGCCACCCCGACCGGGTCGGGGTGCTGGAGGGCCCGGGCCACCGCCGAGTCGACCGCGAAGGCCTCGATGGCGACGTCCGCCAGCGCGCCCAGCACCTCCTGCCGGTCGGCCACCGCCGGCCCGAAGGCGTCCACCGCCACCTGCGTCGCGTAGGCGAAGAGGTGCTTGTTCCGCTCCGCCACCCGCCGCTCCCGCGCCAGCGGCCCGTCCTCCGGCCCCGCCGGCCCGCCCGAGAGCGCGGCCGCCAGGCCCCTGGCCAGCTCGGCGATGGGGAAGGCCCCCTTGGCCGCGCGCCGGAGCAGCGTCCCCGGCACGAGCAGCCGGTTGATCTCGTTCGTGCCCTCGAAGATCCGGTTCACCCGGTTGTCCCGGTAGATGCGCTCGATGGGGTACTCCTCGACGTACCCGTAGCCGCCGTGGATCTGGACCCCCTCGTCCGCCGCGTAGGCCAGCGCCTCGGAGCCCCACACCTTCAGGATGGAGGCCTCGACCGCGTACTCCTCCACCGCGGCGATGAGGTCGCGCTCGAACTCGGGCGTGCCGCGCGCGTGCCCGCCGGCGGCGGCGCGCCGGTCGATGAGCCCGGTGGTGCGCGCGCTCATCGCCTCGCCCGCCCAGGCCAGGGCCACCATCCGCGCGAGCTTCTCGCGGACGAGGCCGAACTCGGCGATGGGCTTCCCGAAGGCCTTGCGCTCCTTCGCGTAGGCGACCGAGAGGCCGACCACGTCGCGGACGGCCGCCACGCACGTGGCGCCCAGCTTGAGCCGCCCGATGTTGAGGATGTTGAAGGCGATCTTGTGGCCCTTGCCCACCTCGCCGAGCAGGCTCTCCGCCGGGATGCGCGCGTCCTCGAAGGAGAGCGGGCAGGTGGAGCTGCCCCGGATCCCCATCTTGTGCTCCTCGGGGCCGATGCCGAAGCCGGGAGTCCCGCGCTCGACCAGGAAGGCGGTGAGCTTCCCGTCCACCTGCGCGAACACCACGAAGAGATCCGCGAAGCCGGCGTTCGAGATCCACTGCTTCGTGCCGTTCAGGATCCAGTGCGCGCCGTCGGGCGAGCGCGCCGCGCG
>DATIUR010000152.1:0-19358 GCA_035466675.1 Anaeromyxobacteraceae bacterium
AATCGGCTGCGCCCGCCGCAACCACCTGCCGCCACGCGCCTCCGCCGCCTACTCCGCGTTCAGCCACTGCTCGTAGGCGTCGAAGGAGTGCGGCCGGCCGAGGAAGTCCTTCACGAGCTCGGCGGCGGGCTTCGACCCGCCCGCCTCCAGGATCGCCTCGCGGTAGCGCCGCGCCGGCTCCGCGCTCATGAGGCCGGCCTCGCGGAACGGGCCGAAGAGGTCCTTCGCGATCACGAGGGACCACATGTACGTGTAGTAGATGGCCGAGTAGCCGTCGAGGTGGCCGAACGACTCGTGGAAGTACGTCCCCTCCACGTGGCGGAAGGGCGTGTACCGCTCCTGCAGCTCCGCCACCAGCTTCGTGGTGTCGAGCCCCTCCGGGTCGCGCCGGTGCAGCTCCAGGCTGGTGGCCGCGTAGAACATCTGCTGGCGCACCATCAGCCCCTTGCCGTACTCGTCGGCGGCCTTCATGCGGTGGACCAGCTCCGGCGGGATGGGCGCGCCCGTGTCCACGTGGCGCGCGAAGGTGGCGAGCACCTCCGGGTCCCAGACCCACTCCTCCAGCATCTGGGAGGGCGCCTCCACGAAGTCCCATTCGGTGGCGACCCCGGACTGCCCGGCCCAGCGGGTGTGGCCCCCCAGCACGTGGTGGAGCACGTGACCGAACTCGTGGAAGAAGGTCCGCACGTCGCCGTGCTCGAGCAGCGCCGGCGCGCCCGGCGCCGGGCGCGGGAAGTTGCAGACCAGGACGCCCTCCGGGAGCCGCCGCCCGGCCTGGCCCGACGCGAGCGTGAACTGGGCGTAGTGCTTGTACTTCCCCTCCCGCGGGTGCATGTCGAGGTGGACCCGACCGAGGAGACGGTCGCCGTCGAGGACGTCCCAGGTCTCCACCTCCGGGTGCCAGACGGGCGCGTCCGCCACGCGCAGGTAGCGGATCCCGAAGAGACGGGCGGTGACGTGCAGCACGCCGTCCCGCACCCGGCCGTACTCGAAGTAGGGGCGCACGGACTGCGAGTCGAAGCCGTACTGCTCCGCCTTGATGCGCTCCTGCAGGAAGGCGCTGTCCCAGGGGTCGACGCGGTCGGCGCCCCGCTCGTCCCGCCGCTTGCGGGCCAGGAGCTGGGCGTGGTCGCGGCGCATGCGCCCCTCGGCCGCGGCCGCGATCCGCTCCACGAACTCGGCGGCCGCGCGCTCGCTGCCGATCATCTTGTCCTCGGTGACGTAGGCCGCCCAGGTCGGGTAGCCGAGGGCCCGCGCCAGCTCCGCCCGGCGCGACAGCATCCGGGACAGCACCTCCAGGTTCCGGGGGTGGCCGCGCAGCCGGTAGAGGCGCCAGAGCGCCTCGCGGGCCCGGCCGCTCCGGGCGTACGTCAGGAAGGGCACGTAGTCGGTGTTGTCGGTGGTGACCACCACCCGGCCGCCCGGGCCGGGGGGGCGGGCCCGGATCCAGTCGTCCGGGAGGCCGGCCAGCTCGGCCGGGTCGAGCTCGAGCCGGCGGACGTCGTCCTTCACGTTGCGGCCGAACTCCTGCCCGATCCGGACCAGCTCCTCGCGGAGGGCCCGCACCCGCGCCCGGGTGGCCTCGTCCCGGTCCACGCCGGCGCGGCGGAAGTCCCTCAGGCTCTTCTCCACCAGGTACCGCGTGGCCGGGTCGGCCCCCTCCAGCGGCGTGGCGGCGAGCGCGTCGTGCAGGCGGCGGTCGAGGGAGAGCTCGGTGCCGAGCGCCTCCACCTCCTGCTCGACTCCCTCGGCCACCTCGCGCAGGCGCGGGTCGGGGTGGACGTTGCGCGCCAGGCTGGCGCGCGAGGCGGCGTCGGCGAGCGCGGCGAAGGCGCCGTCGAAGACCTCCAGGCGGCCGTCCCGGTCGGGCGGCGCCGCGGGCGAGGCCAGGCGCGCGGCCAGCCCCCGGGCGCGCTCCATGTCGCGTCGGCACCCGGCGGCGAAGGCCTCGGGGCTGCCGCAGACCTCCCGGGAGGCGTCGGGGCGGAGCGGACCGGCCATGGCGCCTACATCCCGAGCAGCCGCATCAGCCGGACCTGCATCTCGCCCTTCCGCTTCTCGTCGCGGCATGCCTCGATGGCCCGGGCCCAGGCCTCCCGCGCCGACTTCTGGAAACCGAGCTGCTCGTAGGTCTGCGCCAGGACCTGGTGGGCGGCGTCGACGTCCGGCCGGAGCTCCGCCGCGCGCGCGAAGGAGGCCGCCGCCTCGAAGAGGAGCCCCTGCCGCGTCAGGGCGTGGCCCAGGTAGTAGTGGGCCTCCGCGCACAGGTCGTCCTGCGCCACGGCCTCGCGGAGCAGCGCGGTCCCCTCCTCGATCCGCCCCGCCCGCACCAGGCCGGCCCCCTCGCGCCAGGTCCGCTCCGCGGCCGCCCGCAACGCCTGCCCCACCGCGTCGCCGGCGGGGCCGAGCAGGAGGAGCTTCAGCGATCGGAGGACCTCGTCGTGCCGGTACGGCTTCTCGAAGAAGGCGTCGGCCCCGAAGGCCGCCTTGGCGTCGGCCGCCACCGTGCCGCGGTGCAGCGCGGAGGTGAGGACCACCACGGTGGGGCGGAGCACGGGATCCCCCTTCACGGCCCGGCACACCTCGAACCCGGGCATCATGGGGAGCATGGCCTCCACCAGGACGAGGTCGGGCCGGGCGTCGCGGATGACGTCGAGCGCCGCCCGCCCGTTCGTCGCCTGGAGGACGGTGGCGCCCACCGAGGAGAGGAGCCCGGCCGCCTCCTCGCGGGCGTCCTGGGCCGAGTCGGCCACCAGGGCGAGCTTCGCCGCCCCCGCCCCCTGCACCATCACCGTGACCTCGCCGGGGTCCTCCGGCGGCGCCGGCGGGGGCGGGGCGGCCAGCGGATACTCCCGCGAGCGCTCGCGGCGCGCGGGCGACGGCTCGGAGAACTGGCTGCGCTCCAGCGCGTCGGCCACCCCGACGATCTCCATCGTCGAGGTGATCTCCGGGAGGTCGATCCCCTCCTCCAGGGCCTTCGATCCGTGGACGACGCCGACCCAGGCGGCGCGCGGATCGGGGAGGGCCGGCGCCTGCTCCCCGCGCCAGACGAGCGCCCCGCGCGCCTTCGCCCGCACGATGTCGTCGACCGTCCGCTCGATGGCGGCCGCCGGGGCGACGTAGCGCAGGACGGCCCGGCCCGTCACGAAGCGGATCTCGTCGGCCAGGGCCGAGTCGTCCGGGTCGGCCATGGCGAGCACGAGCTCGCTCGGGCTGAGCGAGACGGGGAGGACGCGCCGCTGGCGGCAGAGGGCGGCGGGGATCGCGTCCAGGTTCGAGGTCGGGACGACGCTCCGGGAGAAGTCGACCGCCGGGCAGCCGTGGAAGTCGGCCAGCGCCCGGGCCAGGGCCGCCTCGGAGAGGATGCCGAGCCGCAGCGCCGCCGAGGCGAGGTCGCCGTCCCTCGCGGCGGCGAGGGCGCGGGCGGTCGGTCCCGGAGGGAGCACGCCGGTGCGGATCAGGAACGCGGCCAGGTCGGCCATGGTGGCCAGGATCCTAGACGACCGGCTGCGATACCGAAACACTCGACGGGGGGCCTTGCCCGAGTTCCGATCGCTCGCCGCGTATCGGCGGCGAGCCTTCCGACGGCGGCCGTCTCCGACGCGGCGCGGACGAGCCCGGGCCCGCGGGGAGCGCCGAGGGGAACGGCTCCCCCGCGGTGCCCGTGGGCGGAAGCGGCGGCTGCCGCGCCCCACCGACGAACCGCGAAGGCTCGACCGTCACCCCCCGAGCAGCCGCGCCAGCCGGGCCTGCATGGTGCGCCGGATCTCCTCGTCCCGGCAGACCTCGATGGCGCGCGCCCAGGCCTCGCGCGCGGACCGGAGGAACCCGAGCTGCTCGTAGGTGTGCGCCAGGTGGCGGTGCGGCGCCTCCACGTCCGGGCGCAGCTCCGCCGCGCGCGCGTAGGCCGCCGCCGCCTCGAAGAGGAGCCCCTGCCGCGCCAGGGCGTGCCCGAGGTAGTAGTGCGCCTCCGGAGCCAGCTCGTCCCTGGCCACCGCCTCCCGGAGCGCGACCGCCGCCTCCTCCAGGCGCCCCTCGGCGAGCAGGCGCGCGCCCGCACCCCAGCGCTCGATGGCCGCGGCGCGGACGGCCTGATCGGCCGGGTCGCCGGCGGGGCCGAGCAGGACCCTCCGGAACATCCTCCGCGCCTCGTCGGCGCGGAGCGGACGCTCCAGGAAGGCGTCGGCGCCGAAGGCGATCCGGGCGTCCGCCGCCACCGTCCCCCGGTGCGCCGAGGAGGTGAGGACCACCTGGGTGGGCCGGAGGATCGGGTCCCCCTTCACGGCGCGGCACACCTCGAACCCGGGCACCTTGGGCAGGAGCGCCTCCAGGACCACCAGGTCGGGCCTCGACTCGCGCACCAGGTCGAGCGCGGCCCGTCCGTCCGCGGCCTCGAGCACGGTGCAGCCCAGGCCGCCCAGGAGGTCCGCCAGCTCCCGGCGCCCCTCCGGGCTCGCGTCGGCCACCACCGCCAGCTTTCCGGCCCCGGCTCCCGCCAGCCGGATGGTGGCGGCGCCGCGGGGGACCGCCTCCAGCTGCGGAGGCTCGTGCTGGGGCGGGCGGGTGCGGCGCGCCGGCGACGGCGCGGCGAAGGGGGTCCTGCCGCCGGCCGCCCTGACCAGCTCGATGGCGGTGGTGGGCTCGGGGAGGTCGGCCTCGTCCGCGACCGCGTTCCGGGTGGGGAAGACCACTCCCACCCAGGCGGCGGCCCGGTCGGGCAGGGAGGGCGCATCGGGCCCTCTCCAGGCCAGGCCGGCCCGGCTGCGCTCCCGCACCAGCGCCTCCAGCGCGCGCTCGATCGAGGCGGGCACGGCGACGTACCGGAGGATCTTGCGTCCGGTGACGAAGCGCAGCTCGTCGGCGAGGGTGCGATCGTCCGGGTCGGCCACGGCGAGGACGATCTCGCCGCGGCCCACGGAGACCGGCAGGATGCGCCGCTGGCGGCAGAACACGGCCGCCACCACGTCGAGGTTCGCGGTGGGGACCACGCTGCGGGACAGGTCCACCCCCGGACAGTCGTGCAGGTCGCACAGGGCCCGGACCAGGTCCTGCTCGGGGGCGAGACCCAGCCGCAATACGGCGGAGGCCACGTCCCCGTCCTCGGCCACGCCCAGGGCGCGCGAGGCGGCCTCGGGTGCCAGGATTCCGGACCGGACCAGATGTGCGGCGAGGTCGCCCATCCGGCGCACTCTAGATCGATCCTTCCCCCTTTTGGAACGAGCGCCCGCACGACCCGTGTACGCGGGATGGCAGGGGCATCCGGGGCCGACCATGATGCGCTCGTGGAGAAGCCGACCGAGAGCCCCGTGGGACCGACCCGGACCGAGCCGGACCGCGCCCACGAGGCGCTGCGCTCCATCGCGGAGGCCACCGGGCCCGCCACCGGCGAGGCCTTCTTCCGGGCGCTGGTCGAGGGGCTGGTGGCCGCCCTGGACGTGCGGCACGCCTTCCTGGCCCTGGCGGAGGACCCGCCCTCCTTCACGCGGGCCCGCACGCTCGCCGCCGCCTGGGACGGCGCCATCGCCCCGAACTTCACCTACGATCTCTCCGGCACGCCCTGCGAGCGCGTGCTGGCCGACGGCGAGGCCGCCTTCCACAACGGCGGCGTGGCCGGGCGGTTCCCGCGCGACGCCGCGCTGGCCCGGCGCGGGATCGACGCCTACCTGGGCGTGCCCGTCCGCGGGCGCGACGGGACGCCGCTCGGCCTCATCGTGGCGATGCACGGCGCGCCCATCGACGAGCGGCTCGAGCCGCGGGCGGTGGTGCAGATCTTCGCCGCGCGGGTGGGGGCGGAGCTGGAGCGCATCCGCGCCGAAGAGGCGCTCCGCGCCGAGCGCGACTTCACGCGGGCGGTGCTCGACACCAGCGTCGCGGCCGTCCTGGTGGTGGCGGCGGACGGGCGCGTGGTCTTCGCCAGCGAGCGGGCCGCCCGGATCCTGGGCATCCCGGCGGAGCGGCTGGTGTCGCACCCCCTCGACCTCTCCGCCTGGCGCGCCGCCGGCCCCGACGGGCGCCGGCTCGCCCCGGAGGAGGCGCGAGCCCGGCTGCTCTCCGGGGAGTCGTTCGCCGGCGTGACGGTCTCGCTCGAGGCCGGCCGCGGCGCGCGCCGCGTGCTGCGCGTCAACGGCGCGCCCCTCGGCCCGGGCGCCGGAGCGGGCGCCACCATGGTCCTCTCCGTCGAGGACGTCACCGAGCGCAGGGGTCTCGAGGAGCAGCTCGCCCACGCGCAGCGCCTGGAGGGGCTGGGACGGCTGGCCGGCGGCGTGGCCCACGACTTCAACAACCTGCTCACCGTGGTCCTGTCGAACGCCCAGCTGGCGGCGGACGAGCTTCCGCTCCGGAGCCCCCTCCGCGACCTGGTGGAGCCGATCCGGGAGGCGGCGCAGCGAGGCACCGCCCTGACGCGCCAGCTGCTCGCCTTCGCGAGGAAGCAGGCGGTCTCGCCGGCCGCGGTCGACCTGGGCGGGGTGGTGCGGGGCCTGGGCCGCCTCCTGCAGCGCCTGCTCGGCGAGCGGGTGGTCCTCGGGGTGCGGCTCGATCCCGCCACCTGGCGCGTCTGGATGGACCCGGGGCAGCTCGAGCAGGTGCTCGTGAACCTGGCGGTCAACGCGCGCGACGCCATGCCGGAGGGCGGCCGCCTCACCGTCACCTCGCGGAACGAGACCTTGCCCTCCACGGAGGCCTGGTCGCGAGGGCTCGCGCCGGGGGACTACGTGCACCTGGCGGTGACCGACACCGGCAGCGGCATGGACGAGTCCACCCGGGTCCGCGTCTTCGAGCCGTTCTTCACGACCAAGGGTGACCGGGGCACCGGGCTGGGGCTCGCCACCTGCCACGGCATCGTGCAGCAGGCGGGAGGCGCCATCTGGGTGGAGAGCGAGCCGGGACGGGGTGCCTCCTTCCACTTCCTCCTTCCCCGCCACGCCGACGCCGAGGAGGCGGCCGTCCCCACGGCCACGCCCTCCCCCCGTTCCCTCCCCGCCACGGTCCTGGTGGTCGAGGACGACGACGGCGTCCGTCGCGCCGCGGCGCGCTCCCTGCGGCGGGCCGGCTACGGCGTCCTCGCCGCCTCGAGCGGACCCGAGGCGCTGCGCCTGGCCGCCGAGCACGGAGGCCCCATCGACCTCCTCCTCAGCGACGTGGGTCTTCCCGGGATGAGCGGCCCGGAGCTGGCCGGTCGCCTCGGCGCGCAGCGGCCCGGGCTGCGGGTGGCCTTCGTCTCCGGCTACTCGCCCGACGATCGCGAGGGCGCGCTGCCCGGACCCGGAGCGGCCGTGCTGGCCAAGCCCTATGCCGCCGAGGAGCTGGTGGCCTGGGTGGCCGGGCTGGTGGGCGGCGTCCCGGGGGCGGTCACAGCTCCGGCTTCGTCTCCCGCATCATGAGCGCGGAGACCGACTCGCGCGCCGGCATCTTCTCGTACAGGATCCGGTAGACGGCCTCGGTGATGGGCATCTCCACGCCGAGCTTGTGCGCCAGGTCGCGCGCGCTCCGGGCGTTCCGCACGCCCTCGGCCACCTGGCCCAGCTCGCGCTGGATCTCCTCGGCGCTCTTCCCGGCCGCGATCCCGCGGCCGACGGTGCGGTTGCGCGACAGGTCGGACGAGCAGGTGAGGACCAGGTCGCCCAGCCCGGCCAGGCCGGAGAGCGTGAGCGGGTTGGCGCCCTTGCGCACCGCCAGCCGGGTGATCTCGGCCAGCCCGCGGGTGATGAGCGCGGCCAGCGCGTTGGCCCCGAAGCCGAAGCCGTCGGCGATGCCGGCGGCGATGGCCACCACGTTCTTCACGCAGCCGCCGATCTCGCACCCCATCACGTCGGAGGAGGTGTAGGGCCGGAAGGTCCTGGCGTGGAAGGCCTCCTGCACCTGCTTCGCCACCCGCTCCCAGCGCGCCGCCACCGTCACCGCGGTGGGGAGGCCCCTGGCGACCTCCTTCGCGAACGAGGGGCCCGAGAGGACGGCCAGGTAGGGGTGGAGCGGGACGGGCAGCACGTCCTCCAGCACCTCGCTCATGGTCATGAGCGTGTCCACCTCGATGCCCTTCGCCACGTTGACGATGGGCATGCCCGCGTGGACGTGGCGCTTCATCTCGATGGCGACCTGGCGCACCGCGTGCGAGGGCACCGCGACCACGACCAGATCGGCCCCCTCCAGCGCCCGCGCGACGTCGGGCGTGGCGTGCAGGCCCGGCGGCAGCGCCACGCCGGGCAGGTACCGCTCGTTCCGGTGGTTCCGCTGGATGTCCTCCAGCACCGGCGCGTCCTTGTCCCAGGACGTGACGGCGTATCCCTTGCCCGCCAGCAGGGAGGCGAGCGCGGTTCCCCAGGATCCGGCTCCGAGCACGGTGCAGCGCATTTCGACCTCCTGATTCATCGTAGCCGCCCGGGTCCGTCGCGTCGCCTCACCCTCACGGGTCGAGGGATCGGCCCGGGCGGCGCCGCGGGTCCGGCACTCACCCCACCGCCGCCGCCACGAGCCGCTGCAGCACCGCCGGGCGGCCCGCCGCGAATTGCAGGAGCCTCCGCCGCAGCACCGGGCGCCGGGCGAGTCCCAGGACCGCCCGCGTGTAGAGCGCGTAGACCCGCCATCGCCGCCTCCAGGCACGCTCGTACGGCGCGAGCGCGGCGCGCGAGGCTCCGCAGGCGAGCGCGTGCGGCAGGATGGCGGCCAGATCGAGCGCGCAGCCGAGAGCGAGTGGCAGCCCGTCGCCGGTGATCGCGTCGAGGTACCCTGCCGCGTCGCCGAGCAGGACGAGCCGGTCTTTCGTCCGCGCCGACGACGTGCGCGGGAAGGGGCCGGCGCCGCGCGGCGCGGTCTCCGCCTCGGCCCCGCGCAGCCGGGCCGCCAGCGCGGGGAAGCGGGGGAGCAGGTCGTCGAAGCGCAGCGGCCGGTCTCCGCCGGCGAGGAAGGCGATCCCCACCCGCCGCGCCCCGGCCGGCGTGACGTACGCCTCCACCCGGTCGCCGAAGTGGACCTCGACGGCGTCCGCCCACGGGCGCATGGCGAAGTGGCGTCGCACGCCGAAACGGGCCGGCCCGCGGGCGGGCCCGTCGAGCCCCTCGCGGCGCCGGATGGGCGAGGCGAGCCCGTCGGCGGCCACGAGCACGCGCGCCGCGAAGGTCCGTCCCGCGGCCTCGGCCCAGGCGTGGTCCTTCTCCCGCCCGTGCGCCGTCACCAGGGCCCGCTCCACGATCTCCGCGCCGGCCGCACGGGCGCGCGCGGCCAGCGCGGCCGAGAGCGCCGTCCGGCGGACCCCGAGGCCCCCCGGCGCGGGCAGGGCCACGTGCACCTCCGCGCCGTCCTCCTCCACCCAGCGGATCTCCCGGAGCTCGGACCGGTCTTCGGCCGGCAGGAGCGCGGCGGCCCCCAGCGCATGCAGGGCCCGCACCCCCGCGGGGAGCAGCCCCTCGCCGCACGCCTTGTCCACCGGCCCCTCCCCCCGCTCCAGCACCGTGACCTCGAGCCCGCGTCCCGCCGCCGCCGCCGCGAAGGCCAGGCCGGCCGGGCCCCCGCCCGCCACCAGGGCGTCGCGGATCCGGCTCACGGGCTCCCTCTCCGCCGCGCCCGGACGGCGGCGAGCGCGCCGCGGGCGACGTCGAGGGCGAGGCCGATCGCGGTCACACGCCGCGGCGGGGCGAGCGCCCCTGCCTCGAGGCGGCGCCGCGCCTCCCCCCGCCGCAGCTTGCCCGACGAGGTGCGGGGGAGCGTCCCGGGCGCGAGGATCCGCACCGCGGCGGGCTCGATCCCGGTGCGCTCGAGCACGGCGGCGCGGGCGCGCCGCGCCAGCGCGGCGTCTGCCTCGTCCGCCTCGCGCCCGCGCTCGGCGAGCAGCAGGACCCCCTCGCCCCCATCCCCAGCCGGGGTCCCCACGGCCACCGCGCAGCCGGCCCGCAGGCCGGGCAGCCCGGCCAGGGCGGCCTCGAACTCCTCCGGCGCGTGGTTCGCGCCGCGAACCACGACCACGTCCTTCGCCCGCCCGTGAACGTGGAGCTGCCCGTCCAGCACGAAGCCGAGATCGCCCGTGTCGAGCCAACCGCCGGCGAGGGCCCGGGCGGTCGCCTCCGGATCGCCCAGGTACCCGTCCATGAGCGACGGCCCGCGCACGTGGATGGTCCCGAGCCGCCCCTCCGGCAGCTCCTCGCCCCGCTCCCCGCGCACCGCCACCTCCACGCCCGGGAGCGGCGTTCCGACGGAGACCACTTCGCGCCGGCCCGGCGCCACCAGGCCTTCCCGTGCCAGCCGGACCGGATCCACGCGGCACCCGCCGGGCCCTCCCCCGCGCGCCGCGAAGGTCACCGCCAGGGCCGCCTCCGAGAGGCCGTAGACCGGCACGAGCGCCCGGGCGGCGAAGCCGTGGGGGCGAAAGCGGGCGGTGAACCGGCGCATCGCCTCGCCCGAGACGGCCTCGGCGCCGTCGAGGGCGAGACGCCAGCTGGCGAGGGAAAGGCCCGCCAGGTCCTCGTCGCGGATCCGGTCGGCGGCGTAGGCATAGGCGAAGCTGGGTGCCGCCGAGATCGTGCCGCGGTGGCGGGCGATGGCCCGGAGCCAGAGCGACGGGCGGGTCAGGAAATGCTCCGGCGGGATGAGCACCAGCGGTCCCGGGTAGCTCATCGCTCCGAGGAGCCCGCCCAGGAGCCCCATGTCGTGGTAGAGCGGCAGCCAGGAGACGAGCACGTCGTCCGGGCCGGGCGAGGTGGCCGCCACCAGCGCGTCGATCTGCGCGGCCAGGGCCCGGTGCGAGAGCGCCACCGGCTTCGGGTCCACGGTCGAGCCGGAGGAGAACTGGACCAGGCCGAGGTCTCCGGGGGCGGGGTCGAGCCCGAGGCGCGTGGACCCGAGCAGGTCGTCCGCCTCGACGAGGCCGAGCGCCGGACGGGCGGCGGCCACCGCGCCGCCGGCGAGCCTTCGCGTCGCGCCGGAGGAGACCACGGCGCGGGCGCCGGAGAGCGCGATCATCCTGGCGGTGGCGGAGACCCACTCCTCCATGCGGCCCAGCCGCACCGGGGGGTAGAGCGGCACCGGGACCGCTCCGGCTCGCCAGGCGCCGAAGAAGGCGTCCAGGAAGCCCGGGCCGGTCCGGAGCACCAGGGCCACCCGGTCGCCCGGCCGGATCCCCCGCCCGGCCAGCGCCGAGGCGGCGCGCGCGGCCCGGTCGGCCACCACCTCCCAGCGCAGGCAGGTCTCGCGCTCCCGCAGGTCCAGGAAGGTGACGCCGCTCGGATGGCCGCCGACGTCCGCGAGGGCGGCCACGAGGGTGGGCCGCCGTGCCGGCGGGGCCGGGGGCCCGCGCAGGATCACGGCAGGTCCTCCGGGGCCGCGCGCGAGGCGACCAGGCGCGCCAGGTCGGCGAGCGTCTCGGTCCCCCGCGCGTCGTCCTCCTCCAGGATCACCCGGAACCGGTCCTCCACCGCCACCACCAGCGACAGGAGGGCGAGCGAGTCGAGCCGCCCGGCCAGGGGCTCGTCCGGGCCGGGCTCGGCCTCGACCTCCAGCTCCTCCCGCGCGATGCGGAGGATCTCCCGCGCCACGGCCGATTCCCGCTCGGTCACCGCCGCTCCTCCGGAGCGGCGGGCGGGCCGAGCCGCGGCGAACGGACCGGCAGGAGCCGCGGCCGATCCCGGAACGCCTCGCGCCAGGCCGGGCCGAGGGCGCGCTCCTCGGCCGGGATGCGCGCCGACAGGACCAGGGCGTTCCCGAGCGTGAAGGCGAGGGCCGTCCGCCAGGATCCCAGAACCAGCGGGGCGGCCAGGAGCTCCACCACCACCGCCAGGTAGTTCGGGTGGCGGACGAAGCGGTAGGGGCCGTCCGTCACGGGCGGCTCGCCCGGCACCACCACCACCCGCGTGGTCCAGCGTCCCCGGAGCGTGGCCACGGCCCACCAGCGGAGCGCCTGGGCCGCGAGGGCGAGCGCGAGGGCGGCGGCGGCGGCCGGCAGGGGCCAGGGAGCGGGCCAGAGGAGCTGCTCCGCCGCGCAGGCCAGGAGGAATCCGGCATGGAAGGCCACCATGACCGGGTAGTGCGCCCGGCCCGCCTCGACGCCGCCGCGCGCCAGCATCCGGCGTGCGTTTCGCCCCGAGATCGCGAGCTCGAGCCCTCGCTCGAGTGCAAGGAGGGCGAGGAACGTCCATCCCATGGCGGCCGCGCTCACCATCGCAGCAGGAGCATCTCGGCCGAGAACCCCGGCCCCATGGCCAGGAGCACGCCCAGGTCGCCCTCCCGCGCCTCCCCGGACTCCAGGAGATCCGCCAGCACGAAGAGGACCGAGGCGGAGGAGAGGTTCCCCACCTCGCGCAGCGAGCGCCAGGAGCGGGCGGTCCGCTCCCCGCCGATCCCCAGGGCGCGCTCGAACGCCGTGAGCACCTTGGGCCCGCCGGTGTGGGCGACCCAGTGGCGGATCCCGCCGCGGTCGAGGCCGTGGTCGGCCAGGAACCGGTCCACGTCCGCCCCGATGTGCGCCTCGATCACCTCCGGAACCCTGGCCGAGAGCACCACCTTGAAGCCGGCATCCACCACGTCCCAGCCCATCACCCATTCCGTGTCCGGGTAGAACACGGCGCGCGTGGCGAGGACCCGCGGCCCCGGCCGGGAGGCGGGGCGCGCCCCACCCACCAGGACGGCCGCGGCCGCCCCGTCGCCGAACAGGCCCGTGGCCACCACGTTCGCGACGGAGAGGTCGTCCTTCTGGAGGGTGAGGGAGCACAGCTCGATCGAGAGCACCACCGCCGTCTCGGCGGGGAAGGCGCGCAGCACGTCCGCGGCGCGGGAGAGCCCGGCCGCGCCGGCCTGGCAGCCGAGCCCGAAGATGGGCGTCCTCTTCACCGACGGCTTGATCCCGAGGCGATTCACCAACCGTGCGTCGAGCGACGGGGTGGCCACTCCGGTGACGGTGACGAAGACCAGATGATCCACGTCGGAGGCGGCCAGGCCGGCCCGGGAGAGCCCCTCCCGGAGGGCCGCCTCCCCCACCTCCAGCCCTACCCGGAGGAACGTCTCGTTCCGCTCCCGGAACCCCCCCAGCTCCGCATACCCGGAGAGCGGCAGGGCCAGGTGCCGCCCCGACACCAGGGTGGCCCGGTGGATCTCGGCGAGCCGCCCGGCGTTGAAGTGCTCGCGGGCCCACGCGGCCTCGAGCGCGGCGATGAGCGTCTCCTGATCGGCCCGGTGCGGCGGCAGCGCCCGGCCGACGGCGAGGATGCGAGGTGTGGGTGCCTGGTCCACCGGTGTCTCTGGACCTTGATGACACCCGGGGAGCCGTCCGCGCAACGACCGGAGGGGGACGCTCCCTTGCCACGGCCGATCGCGGACTTACCTTCGAGCCATGCGACCCGAGAGGATGACCGTCAAGGCGCAGGAGGCGCTCCAGGGGGCCCAGGCCCAGGCGCGCCGGCGCGACCACCAGGCGGTGGACGTGGAGCACCTGGTGCTCGCCCTGCTCGAGCAGGAGGAGGGGGTGGCCCGGCCCGTCCTCGAGAAGATCGGGGCCGAGCCGTCCCTGGTCGCCTCCCGCATCGAGGACGAGCTGCGGTCGGTCCCCCGGGTCCAGGGAGCCGAGCCCTACGCGTCGAACCGGCTCATGAAGCTGTACGACCGGGCCGAGGAGGAGGCGAAGCGGCTCAAGGACGAGTACGTGTCCTCCGAGCACCTCCTCCTCGCCGCCGCCCAGGAGAAGGGCGGGGCGGGCGAGGCGCTGCGCGCCACCGGCGCCACCGCGGAGCGGATCCGCGCCGCGCTCGCGGAGGTGCGCGGCGGCGCCCGCGTCACCTCGCCGGAGGCGGAGAGCCAGTACCGCGCCCTGGAGAAGTACGCCAAGGACCTGACCGAGCTGGCGCGGCAGGGCAAGCTCGACCCGGTCATCGGCCGCGACGACGAGATCCGGCGCGTGGTCCAGATCCTCTCCCGGCGGACCAAGAACAATCCCGTGCTGGTGGGCGATCCGGGGGTGGGCAAGACCGCCATCGTGGAGGGGCTGGCCCGGCGCATCGTGGACGGCGACGTGCCGGAGGGCCTGAAGGGGAAGCGCCTGCTCGCCCTCGACATGGGGGCGCTCGTGGCCGGGGCCAAGTACCGGGGCGAGTTCGAGGAGCGGCTCAAGGCGGTGCTCAAGGAGGTGGTGGCCGCCGAGGGGCAGATCGTCCTGTTCATCGACGAGATGCACACCATCGTGGGCGCCGGGGCGGCGGAGGGAGCCCTGGACGCCGGCAACATGCTCAAGCCGGCGCTGGCCCGCGGCGAGCTGCACGCCATCGGCGCCACCACCGTGAACGAGTACCGCAAGCACGTCGAGAAGGACCCCGCCCTGGAGCGCCGCTTCCAGCCGGTCTTCGTGGGGGAGCCCTCGGTGGCCGACACCATCTCGATCCTGCGGGGCCTCAAGGAGCGGTACGAGCTGCACCACAAGGTCCGCATCCAGGACGCGGCGCTGGTGGAGGCGGCCCGCCTCGGCCACCGGTACGTGGCGGACCGGTTCCTCCCGGACAAGGCCATCGACCTGGTGGACGAGGCGGCCAGCCGCCTGCGCATCGAGATCGACTCGATGCCCACCGAGCTGGACGAGGTCCGCCGCCGGATCGCCCAGCTCGAGATCGAGCGGCAGGGCCTCCGGAAGGAGTCGGACGAGGGCTCCCGGCGCCGGCTGGCCGACGCGGAGAAGGAGCTGGCCGCCCGGAACGAGGAGTTCGCGCGGCTGAAGGCGCGCTGGGACACCGAGAAGGCCGTCATCTCCCGGCTCTCCGAGGCCAAGGCGGCCGTCGAGGCCCTGAGGAACGAGCAGGCCCAGGCGGAGCGCGCCGCGGACTTCCAGCGGGCCGCCGAGGTCAAGTTCGGGCGCCTGCCCGAGGCGCAGAAGGGGGTGAAGGATCTCGAGGAGAAGCTCGCGGCGATGCAGCGGGACGGGGCCATGCTGAAGGAGGAGGTCACCCCCGAGGAGATCGCCGAGGTGGTCTCCAAGTGGACCCACATCCCGGTCTCGAAGCTGGTCGAGGGCGAGGTGGAGAAGCTCCTCTCGATGGAGCAGCGCCTCTCCGCCCGGGTGGTGGGGCAGGACGAGGCCCTGGCCGCGGTGGCGGCCGCGGTGCGCCGGGCCCGCTCCGGGCTGCAGGACCCGAACCGCCCCATCGGCTCCTTCATCTTCCTCGGGCCCACCGGCGTGGGGAAGACCGAGACGGCGCGCGCCCTGGCCGAGTTCCTCTTCGACGACGAGGCCGCCATGGTCCGGCTCGACATGTCGGAGTACATGGAGAAGCACACCGTCTCGCGGCTGGTCGGGGCGCCCCCCGGCTACGTGGGCTACGAGGAGGGCGGCCAGCTCACCGAGGCGGTGCGGCGGCGGCCGTACGCGGTGGTGCTCTTCGACGAGATCGAGAAGGCGCACCACGACGTGTTCAACGTCCTGCTCCAGATCCTCGACGACGGCCGGCTCACCGACGGCCACGGGCGCACCGTGGACTTCCGGAACACGGTGCTCATCATGACCTCGAACCTCGGGTCGCAGGAGATCCAGCGGCTGGCGGCCCGCCCCGGCGCCGACCTGGGCCAGATCCGCGACGCCGCCCTGGAGCACCTGCGGGCCGAGTTCCGCCCCGAGTTCCTGAACCGGGTGGACGAGATCGTGGTCTTCCGGCCCCTGGGCCGGGAGCAGGTGGGGAGGATCGTGGAGATCCAGCTGGGGCGGCTGCGGAAGCTCCTGGCCGAGCGCCGGATCACCCTCTCGCTCAGCGACGCGGCGCGCGAGTCGATCGCCGACGCCGGCTACGATCCGGTCTACGGCGCCCGGCCCCTCAAGCGCGCCCTGCAGCGGATGGTGCAGGACGCGCTCGCGCTACGGCTCCTGCGCGGCGAGTTCAAGCCCGGCGACCACGTGGTGGTGGACGAGGGCCCGGACGGCGAGGTCACCTTCGCGAAGGGTCCGCGCCCGGGGGAGTCGGAAGCCGTCCACTAGCGCCGTTCCCGGCGCCGTTCGCCGCCGGGAGGTGCCGGACCTCCTCGTGGCGCAGCGCCGCCGCGACCCGCTCGTCGAACCGGAAGAAGGCGACCGCCGCCTGGAGCATCTCGGCCTGGGCCGACATCGCCTGCGCCGTGGAGGAGAGCTCCTCCGACGCGGCGGAGTTCCGCTGCGTCACCTGGTCCACCGAGGACATGGCCTTGTTGATCTGCGCCACGCCGGCCGCCTGCTCCTGCGACGCGGCGGCGACCTCGCCGACCAGCTCCGCGGTCTTGCGGATGGAGGGGACGAGCGCGGCGAGCACGGCGCCGGACCGCTCGGCCACCTGGACGCTGGAGGAGGCCTGGGCGTTGATCTCCTTCGCCGCCGCCTGGGCCCGCTCGGCCAGCTTGCGCACCTCGGCGGCCACCACCGCGAAGCCGCGCCCCTGCTCGCCGGCCCGCGCCGCCTCGATGGCGGCGTTCAGGGCGAGGAGGTTCGTCTGGTAGGCGATCTCCTCCACCACCGCGATGCGCTCGGCGATCCCTCGCATGGCCTGGACCGTCTCGGTCACGGCCTGGCTGCCCTCGGCGGCCTCCCGGGACCCCTGGGCGGCCATCCGGGACATCTCCCGGCTGTTCTCGGCGTTCTGGTTGATGGAGGCGGCCATCTCCTCGAGCGCGGCGGTGGACTCCTCCACCGAGGCGGCCTGCTCCCCGGTGCCGCGGGAGAGGGCCTCGGAGGCGCCGGCCACCTGCGCGGCGGCGGAGGTGAGGGACTGGGTCCCGGCTCGCACCTCGTTCACCACGTCGCGCAGGCGCCCGGCCATGCGGTCCAGGGCCGAGAGGGCGTCGCCGACCTCGTCGGTGGTGGCGTGCCGGATGGCGGTGGTCATGTCGCCCGCCCCGATGCGCTCCGCATACGACACGATCAGCTGGATGGGAGCGAGCGAGCGCTTCACCACCCCCCAGGAGAGCCCGGCCAGCAGCAGGATGGCGGCCGCGCTGGCGAGGAGGAGCGTGCGCAGGAGGCCGCGGAGCTCGGCGTACTTGAAGTCCTCGCGGACCACGTAGCCGATCGACCAGCGCCAGGGCGCGAAGCGGGCGTGGGAGACCCACACGGGCGTGCGATCCACCTCGGTGGAGAGGGTGCCCTTCTCCGCCCCCGTCATGGCGCGCGCCAGGTCCGAGGCGGCGAGCTGCGTGGAGCCGGCCGGGAGGGAGGGATGGACCAGCACCTTCCCCTCGCGGTCGAGGACGAGCAGGTAGACCGGAGACGCCTCACCCGGGGCGTTCCCGGCCGCCAGCTCCTGCAGGACGGCCTGCTGCGCGCCGGTGACGTAGGCCTCGACCTCGCCCAGGCCCGTCTTCTCCAGGTTCGCCTGCTCCGCCTGGATCCGCCCGACCACGGCGCGGAGCCGCTCCTGGTAGAGCGCCTCGTCGGCGCGGTTCACCACCGCCGCCACCGAGGCGTACAGCAGCGCGAGGATCACGGCCAGGGCTCCGGCCGTCACGCTCGCCTGGATGAGGCTGACCTTGCTCCGGATGTACATTTTCTCGGCTCCGGTTCGCCTTGTCGATAACGCCCGGGCGCCGCGGGCTTCCACCCCGTACCTTTGGGATTATGGAAGGGATGGCGGCCTCGCCGCCAGGGTCTCCCCGGGTGCGCAACGGGAGTCGGTGTGCGCGGTTTCCTCCTCCTCCTCCTCCTCTCGCCCCACCGAAGATCTTTCGAGCGGATGGGCTCCGCGCGGGGCGGAGGAGGTCACCAGGCGCCGGCGAGGGCGAGCCCGGTGAGGCTCGTGGGAACCGGCCTGCGCTGGCCGCGGGCCAGCAGGGCGGCGGCCCGCGCGGCGATCCGCTCGGCGCCGGCGGAGCGGTCGAGCACGGCGTCCACGCCGATGCTCACGAGCGCCTCGCCGATCGGCACGGCCGGGACGCCGGTGACGAGGAGGTGGAGATCCTGCTCGTTCCCGAGCTGGCGGATGAGCCGGGCGAGCCTCCAGCCGTCGAGCCCGGGCGCCTCCGCCTCGGCCACCACCACCGCGATCTCGAAGAGCCGCTCGATGAGCAGGTCGAGGCCGGTGAGGCCGCAGGGAGCCGTCAGGGCCTCGATCCCCCGGGCCTCCAGGGCACGCCGGATCTCGCGCCGGACGCCCTCGTCGCCGTGGATGACGAGCGCTCGGTACGCGTCGGTCATGGCCGTCTCCCGCCCCGGAGACCGCCGGGGCACCTCGCTTCACGCAGGGTACCGCCGGGTCCGGCGACCGTCGTCTTTTCGGCCGCCGCACCGGCGGGGGAGCGCTATCGACCGCTATTTCGCCTGGATGAACCCGTCGGCGGTGAGCAGCTCGGCGGTGAGCACCGCGCCGCCCGCCGCGCCGCGGACGGTGTTGTGGGAGAGCGCCACGAACCGGTAGTCGAAGAGCGCGTCCGGGCGGAGCCGGCCCACGGTGACCGCCATGCCGTTTCCGGCGTCCCGGTCGAGCCTCGTCTGCGGCCGGTTCTCCTCCTCGAAGTAGACGAGGAAGGGCTTCGGCGCGCTCGGCAGGCCCATCTTCTGGGGCCGGGGGACCCAGCTCCGCCACAGCTCGATCGCCTCGGCGCGATCCGGCTTGCGCTCGAACTGGACGTAGACCGCGGCCATGTGGCCGTCGGAGGCGGGCACGCGGATGCACTGCGCGCTGATGACGGGCTCCCTGGCCTTCTCGACCTGGCCGCCCGCGACCCGCCCCCAGATCTTCATGGGCTCCTGCTCGCTCTTCTCCTCCTCCCCCTTGATGAAGGGGATGAGGTTGTCCACCATCTCCGGCCAGCTCTCGAAGGTCTTGCCGGCGCCGCTGATGGCCTGGTAGGTGCAGACCGCGATCCGCTTCGGCCCGAACTTCACGAGCGGGTGGATGGCCGGGACGTAGCTCTGCAGCGAGCAGTTGGGCTTCACCGCGATGAACCCGCGCTTCGTGCCGAGCCTCTTGCGCTGCGCCTCCACGACGGCGACGTGCTCCGGGTTCACCTCGGGGATCATCATGGGCACGTCGGGCGTGCCGCGGTGGGCCGAGTTGTTGGAGACGACCGGGGTCTCCCGGCGGGCGTAGTCCTCCTCGAGCTTGGCCGTCTCCTCCTTGGTCATGTCGACCGCGCAGAAGACGAAGTCCACCTGGCCGGAGATCTCGTCCACGTCCGAGGCGTTCCTGACGGTGAGCCCCGCCATGGCGGCCGGGATGGCGCTCTTGAGCGTCCAGCGCCCCTTCACGGCCTCGGCGTACTTCTGGCCGGCCGAGTTGGCGCTCGCCGCGACGAGCGTCACGTCGTACCAGGGGTGGTTCTCGAGCAGCTGCACGAAGCGCTGACCGACCATGCCGGTCGCGCCCAGGACGCCGACCTTCAGCTTCTTCTGGCTCATGGACTCCTCTGCCCGCGGCGGAATGGGAGGGGGCGGGACTTTA